>NZ_CAMPHH010000136.1 GCF_946885855.1 uncultured Actinotalea sp.
GTGGCAGGGCGGGCGGTCGGTCCGGGGGCGGGCGTGGCCGGTGCGTGCATGAGAGTCTCCTCGCGTCGGTCCGTCGACCGTAGGTCGGACCGCTGCGCCTCGCCCGACGGGCGGTGGCGGGCGGCCACCCGACGGCCGGTGGCGGCGCCCACGGGGCGAGGGCCGAACCGTGGCCGGAGGGAGAGACCGTGCCCGACGAGCGTGCGCAGGACGCCGGGACGGAGGCGCAGGACGAGAGGGACGGCGTGCGGGCGCTCCTGCTGGCGGACACCCACTGGCCCCGCCGGGCCCGGGAGCTGCCCGCGGCCGTCTGGGACGAGGTCGAGCGCAGCGACGTCGTCGTGCACGCGGGGGACTGGGTGGAGGAGGGCCTGCTCGACGCCCTCCAGCAGCGGGCTCGTCGCCTCGTCGGCTGCTGGGGGAACAACGACGGTCCGGCGCTGCGGGCGCGGCTGCCGGAGGTCGCGCGCGTCACGCTCGCCGGGGTCCGGCTCGCCGTCGTGCACGAGACGGGAGCGGCGGCCGGCCGGGAACGGCGCATGGAGGCGACGTACGGCCCGGACACGGACCTGCTGGTCTTCGGGCACAGCCACATCCCCTGGGACGCGACCACCCCGGGCGGTCTGCGGCTGCTCAACCCCGGCTCGCCGACCGACCGCCGCCGCCAGCCCTTCGCCACCTTCATGACGGCGCGGGTCGGTGCCGGGCTCCCCGGGCACGCCGAGGTGGTCCTCCACCGGTTGCAGCGCCGCGCCTGAGCCGCGACGGGCTCCGGCTGTCGCTGTCCGCGTCCGTGGTGGCGTGCGTGGCGGACGAGCCCGCGCGGGATGCGACCCTGGTCCCGTGGACCTCAACAGCGACGTGGGTGAGTCCTTCGGGGCGTGGACGATGGGTGACGACGCGGCCGTCCTTCCGCACGTCACGAGCGCCAACGTCGCGTGCGGCTTCCACGGCGGCGACCCCCGCACCGCCCGGGCGACCTGCGCGCTCGCGGCGCGGCACGACGTCGTCGTCGGGGCGCACGTGTCCTACCGCGACCTCGCAGGCTTCGGGCGGCGCTTCCTGGACGTCGACCCGCAGGAGCTGACCGACGAGGTCGTCTACCAGGTCGGCGCCCTGCAGGCACTGGCCCGCTCGGCCGGCACCCGGGTGCGGTACGTCAAGCCGCACGGCGCGCTGTACAACGCGATCGTCCACCACGACGAGCAGGCGGCCGCGGTCGTCCGGGCCGTCGCGGAGGTCGACCCGGCGCTGCCCCTGCTCGCGCTCCCGGGCAGCAGCGTCGCCCGCCTCGCGGACGCCGCGGGGCTGCGCGTGGTGACGGAGGCCTTCCCGGACCGCGCGTACACCGCGGACGGGCGCCTCGTCCCCCGTACGGAGGCGGGTGCAGTGGTCCACGACCCGGCCGAGGTCGCGCGCCGCGCCGTGCAGCTCGCGGTCGAGGGCACGGTGACGAGCGCCGACGGCGGCACGGTGCGGCTCGCGCCCGAGAGCCTCTGCGTCCACGGGGACAGCCCTCAGGCGGTGGCGGTCGCCGCTGCGACGCGCCGTGCCCTGGACGTCGCAGGGGTCCCGGTGGCCGGGTTCCTGTGACGGGACGGGGCGCGGCGGTGCCCCCGGGGCTCTCGGGGCCCGCGGGAGGTCGCGGCCGCGTGCTGCCGGTCGGGGACCGCGCCCTGCTCGTCGAGTGCGCCGGCGCGTCCGAGGCGCTGGCCCTGTGGCACCACCTGCGCGCGGCGCCGCCGGACGGCGTGCTCGAACCGGTCGTCGCGGCCCGCACGGTGCTCGTGCGCGTGGCGGAGGGCGCGGCCGGGCGCGTCCGGGCCGCTCTGGAGGGGAGCGCGCCGCTCGCGGACGGGCCGCCCTCCCGGACGGGCGCCGCGCCGGACCAGGAGGTCGTGCTCGACACCGTCTACGACGGGGCGGACCTCACCGCGGTCGCCGACCTCCTCGGCACGAGCGTCGCCGCCCTGGTCGCGCAGCACCAGCGGACCCCGTGGGTCTGCGGGTTCGTCGGGTTCGCGCCCGGCTTCGCGTACCTGCGCGCGGGCGAGGACCGGTCGGCGCCCTGGCCGGAGGTCCCGCGCCTCCCGTCGCCCCGCACGCGCGTGCCCGCGGGCAGCGTCGCTGTCGCGGGACCGTGGTCGGCGGTCTACCCCGCCGCCTCGCCCGGCGGCTGGCGGCTCCTGGGCCGGACCGCGGCGGCCGTCTGGGACGTCGACCGCGCCGAGCCCGCGCTCCTGCCTCCCGGGACCCGGGTCCGCTTCCGGGCGGTCCGCGACCGCGCCGTGACGGCCCCGTCGGCCCCGTCGCCCCCGTCGGCCCCGTCGGCGCTGTCGCCCCGGTCGGCTCCGTCGGCGCAGGTGGCCCCCTCGGTCCGGTCGGCTCCCGACGGCGGCCCGGGACGCGCTGCCGTCGAGGTGGTCGACCCCGGTCCGCTGACGCTGGTCCAGGACCTCGGGCGCCGCGGGCACCTGGCGGACGGGGTCCCCAGCGGCGGGGCGCTGGACCGCGGCGCGGCCGTCCGGGCGAACCGTCTCGTCGGGAACGACCGGGGGGCCGCGCTCCTGGAGGTGCTCCTGGGTGGGCTGACCCTGCGGGCCCTCGAGGACGTCGTCGTCGCGGTGACGGGCGCGCCGGCGCCGGCACGGATGGTGCGCGACGGCACGGACCGGGCGGTGGCCCCGGGTCGTCCGTTCCTCCTGCCGACCGGCGCGGAGCTCCGGCTGACGACCCCGGCGGTCGGGCTGCGGACCTACGTGGCGCTGCGGGGGGGCCTCGGCGGACCCGCGGTGCTGGGCAGCCGGGCGAGCGACGTCCTGTCGGGCCTCGGACCGCCGCCGCTGCGCGCCGGGGACGTGCTGCGGCTGCTGCCGGCACCCGGCACGGCCGTGGCGGGCTGGCCCGACAGCGACGCCGTCCTCCCGACCTCGGGAGGGCACCGGCTCGCACACCCGTCGGGGCGTCCGTCCGTCCTCCGTCCCGCGCACCCGCCGGAGCACGTCGTGCGGGTGGCAGCCGGCCCCCGGGCCGACTGGTTGACGCCGGCAGCGCACGCCCTCCTCGCGGCGCACCCGTGGGAGGTCACCGACCGGTCCAACCGCGTGGGGCTCCGTCTGGCGGGCCCGGCCCTGGAGCGTGCGGTGAGCGGGGAGCTGGCCAGCGAGGGCACCGTGCCGGGTGCGGTCCAGGTGCCCCCGGACGGCCGCCCGGTGGTCTTCCTCGCCGACCACCCGGTGACCGGGGGCTACCCGGTGGTGGCGGTCGTGCGCGACGCGGACCTCGACCTGCTGGCGCAGGTCCGTCCCGGGGAGCGGGTCCGCCTGCTCCCCGACGGTCCCACGCTGCACGACCCGGTCTGACCTGGTCGACTGGCACTGCGGAGCACGGAGCGAGGAGGAACGATGGCCGTCACGGCGGAGCAGGTGACCGACGCGATCACGTACCACGGGGAGGGCCCGTGCTGGTGGCCCGGGTGGGGCGGGCTCCGGTGGGTCGACCTGCTCGCCGGCGACCTGCTGACGCTGCGCGCCGACGGCGGCGTGGACCGGCTGCACGTCGGGGAGGTCGCGGCGTTCCTCCGGCCCCGGCGCTCGGGCGGCTACGTCGTCGCCGTCGAGCGGGGGCTCGCGCTCGCCGACGCCCCCGACGACGTCCCGGTGCCCGGGCCGCCCCTCTGGGACGACCCCGGCGTGCGGATGAACGACGGCGGCTGCGACCCCGAGGGCAACCTCTGGGCCGGCTCGATGGCGTACGACGCGCGCACGGGTGGCGGGGACCTGTGGCGGGTGCGGCCGGACGGCACGGCCGAGGTGGTCGTCCCGCGGACGACGATCGCCAACGGCATCGCCTTCCCGGACGACGGCGGCCCGGCCTGGTTCAACGACAGCGGGGAGGGGCGGACGGACCGGCTGGAGCCAGGTCCGGCCGGGTGGTCCGCGTCCGCCGCGGGGAGCCTCGCGCGCCCGACCGTGCACCGGCCCGACGACGGCGCCCCGGACGGCCTCGTCCTCGACGCGGCGGGCTGCGTGTGGACCGCCCTGCACGGGACCGGCCGGGTGGTCCGCCTCACGCCGGACGGCCGGGTCACCGACGAGGTCCGGGTCCCCCCGCACCAGGTCACCGCGTGCACCCTCGGCGGGGCGGACCTGCGCGACCTCTACATCACCACGTCGCGGGAGAACCTCGAGGACCCCGAGCCGGAGGCCGGCGCACTCTTCCGCGCCAGGGTCGAGGTCCCGGGCGTCCCCGCGCTGCCGTACGGCGGCTGACGCGACGACGGCGGGCGCCAGGCGCCCGCCGTCGTGCTCGGTCCCGCCGGACGGCGGGGGTGCTCCGCGGTCAGCGGGCGTGCCGACCGCCCGGGTGCTCGTGGCCGTCGTGCGGGTGCTCATGGCCGTCGTGCGTGGTGGAACCGGGCTGCGGGCCGGGGGACGGCGCGCCGTCGACCGGGTTGGCCGCGTGGGACGGATCCGTCAGCGGGTCGGTCTCCTCGGGTGGGTTCTCCTCGCGTCCGCCGCCCGGGTTCGTGCCGGACACCGGTACGTCGTGGTGGTGGTCCATCGTCGCTCTCCCGTCTCGAGCGCGCCCGCGTCACGGGCGCGGCCTTCTCGATCAGCGTGGGCGCGCCCGCGGGCGCCCGCAAGCGGAACGAGGACGAGGGTCCGCGGCGCGGAGGGTCAGCGACGGATCGCGCGGTCCGGCGCGAGCGTGAGCCAGACGGTCTTCCCGCCGGTGCGGTCGTGCCGGACACCCCAGTCCTCGCAGAGCGTCTCGACGAGCTTCATGCCGTGGCCGCCCAGGTGCGCGGGGCGGTCGGCGTCGACGACAGGAGCGGCCCTGTTGCCGTCGCTGACCTCGAGTCGCAGCAGCGGGCCGTCCGACCGCACCGCGACGCGGACGTCGCCGTCGCCGCCGAACTTCACGGCGTTCGTGATGAGCTCCGACGCCAGCAGCTCGACGACGGCCAGGGAGCGCGGCCCGACGCCGAGGTCACGCGCCGCGCGGACGACGAACGAGCGTCCGCGGCGGATGGCGTCGCCGCTCGCGTCGAGCGTCACGTGCTGGTGCGGAGCCGTCATGGGGCCTCGTGTCGGGGAGGGAGGGCCTCAGCACGCTAGCAGAGAGCCGCCCCGCGGCCGGGCCGGCCAGGTCGCCGCTGACGGGCCCTGTGGCGCGGGGTCACGGCGCCGAGGGGCCGGACGCAGCGGGCGACGTCGTCGGTCTGTCACGTGCGTCGCCGCGATCCCCGCGTGCGTCCGGGGGCGGCGGTGCGTCCCCGGACGCCGTCCCGGTCCCCTCGGTGTCATCCGGGCCGTGGGGTGTGGCGTGCGGCGTCGCCGAGCGGACCAGCAGCCGGGTGATCCGCCGGTTGTGCACCTCGACGACGACGACCTCGTGCCCGCCGACCACCACGAGGTCGCCCTCCACGGCGAGCCGGCCCAGCCTGTCCAGGACGAAGCCGGCCGCCGTCTCGTACGGGCCGTCCTCCAGGTCGACGCCGGTCCGCTCGCCGAACTCCTCGATCGTCAGCCCCGCGTCGATCGTGGTCGGACCGCCGCCGAGCTCCTCACGCGCGTGGTCCTCCAGGTCGTACTCGTCGCGGATGTCCCCGACGAGCTCCTCGACGAGGTCCTCGAGCGTGACGATCCCGTCGGTGCCGCCGTACTCGTCCACGACCACGGCGATGTGGATGCCCTCCCGGCGCATCCGCGACAGGGAGGGCAGGACCCGGTTGGTCGACGGCAGGTGCAGGACCTCCCGGGCGAGCCGGCGCACCGTGGTGCCGGCCGGGGCGCCCAGCAGGTCGCGCACGTGCAGGAAGCCGACGACGTCGTCGAAGTCCTCGCCGGTGACGGGGTAGCGGGAGTACGGCTTGTCGGTGACCTCGACGACCGCCTCGGCGACCGTGAGCCGGGCGGGCAGGAAGGCCACCTCGCCCCGGGGACGCATCACCTCGCTCAGCGAGCGGTCGGCCGCGTCGAAGACGTCGTTGAGGATGCGGCGCTCGTCGTCGGCCAGGCCCTCGTGCGCGATGACGAGGTCACGGAGCTCCTCGTCGGTCATCTCCTCGGAGGTGGCGCGCGGGTCGCCGCCGAGGATGCGGATCACCGCGTTCGTCGAGACCGACAGCAGCCAGATGACGGGCCGCATGAGGCCCGCGAACCGGTCCAGCGGTGGGCCGACGACGAGGGCGACCGTGGCGGCGCGCTGCAGCGCGAGCCGCTTGGGCACGAGCTCGCCGAGGACGAGCGAGAGGTAGGCGATGACGAGGGTGAGGGCGACGAGCGCGACCGGCTCCGCTGCGCCGTCCGGTACGCCGGCCTCCTCGAGGACGGGCACGAAGTCCGGGGCGAGGGTCGAGGCGCCGTACGCCGCGGAGAAGAAGCCGGCGACCGTGACCCCGATCTGGACCGCGGCGAGGAACCGGTTCGGGTTCCGCGCGACGGCGGCGACCCGGGCGCCGCGGTGGCCCTGCTTCTCGAGGCGGTTCACCTGGCTCTCGCGCAGGGACACCAGGGCGAGCTCCGTGCCGGCGAAGAGCCCGCCCAGCAGGATGAAGCCGAGGACGAGGGCGATGTTCGTCACCGTGCCCTGGTCCATGTCACACCCCCTCGGGTGAGCGGCGAGAGCGCGCTCGGTCGGGGGGTGCCGGGACTGCAGGGATCGTCCATGGGACGAGTGAAATCACGACGTGCCGCTCGCGTCAAATGGCGGCACACCACGGACGCCGGCAACCGAGATCACGTATTCTCCTCGACGCCGCGCCGCAGGCTTGCGAGCCGGCGCTCCGAGCCGGACCATCGGGAGAATGCCTGTGCTGCCCTTCGAGACCGCCACGACGCCCGGATCCGGGATCACGACCATCGCCGACCCCATGATGTGGGGCGTCACCATCGCCGCCGTGCTGGGCCTGCTGGTCCTGGACTTCGTCATCACGCGCAAACCGCACGAGGTCTCCATGAAGGAGGCGGCAGGCTGGAGCGTCTTCTACATCGCGCTGCCCCTGGCCTTCGGAGCCTGGATCTGGTCGCGGTTCGGGTCGCAGACCGGCGTCGAGTACCTGACGGGCTACCTCGTCGAGAAGTCCCTGTCCGTCGACAACCTCTTCGTCTTCATGCTCCTGCTGTCCGCCTTCGCCGTGCCGGCGGCCCTGCAGCAGCGCGTCCTGCTCTTCGGCATCGCCGGCGCGCTGGTGCTCCGCGGCATCTTCATCGCGCTCGGCGCCGCGGTCCTGGCGAACCTGTCCTTCGCCTTCCTCATCTTCGGCGCGATCCTCCTGCTCACCGCCGTGAAGATCCTCCGTGACCAGACGGCCGGGGGCAGTCACGACGTCGACGTCTCGGAGATGCGCTCGGTCAAGCTGCTGCGCCGCTTCATGCCGGTCACCGACGACTACCGGGGCCCTCGGCTGACGGTGCGCGAGAACGGCAAGCGCATGCTCACGCCGCTCGCCGTCGTCGTCACCGCCGTCTTCGCCACGGACGTCGTCTTCGCGGTGGACTCCGTCCCCGCCGTCTACGGCATCACCGGGGACCCGTACCTCGTGTTCGCCACCAACGCCTTCGCGCTGCTCGGCCTGCGGGCCCTGTACTTCGTGCTCCAGGGCGCGCTGAGCAAGCTCGTGCACCTCGGGTACGGCCTCGCGGCGATCCTCGCCTTCATCGGGGTCAAGCTGGTCCTGCACTGGGCGCACGGCGTGTGGCCCGGGGTGCCCGAGATCCCGACGGTGCTCTCGCTGCTCGTCATCCTCCTCGTGCTGGCCGTCGTCACGGCGACGAGCCTCTACGCCACGCGGGGGGTCGACGACCCGCAGGGGTCCGCGCACGTGGCGGAGCCCGGCGGGCACCACCACGGTCACCCGGGGGACCACGACGCCGCGGGACAGCGCACGGGCGTGACGGGCGACACGGGCGGCCGCCCCGACGCCCGGGGCTGACCCGCCGGAGCGGCTCCGACCCACCGGCGACGCCCCGGTCGCAGCACCCAGCGGGTGCCGCGGCCGGGGCGTCGTGCTGGGATGGGGCCACCGACGACGCAGGAGGACCGCATGCCCGACTTGGTGGCGATGGCCCGTCAGCACCTCGAGCAGGCCCGCGCCGACGAGCACGGACGCAGTGCCGAGCTGCTGATCCACGACGGAGTCCTGCGCCAGACCGTCATCGCCCTGGCGGGTGGCGGCGAGCTCGGCGAGCACAACTCCCCGCACGCCGCGAGCCTGCAGGTGCTCGTGGGACGGGTGGAGGTGACCGGTCAGCCGGCGACCGTCGTGGAGGAGGGGTGCCTCGTCGAGCTCACCCACGAGCGCCACGCCGTCACGGCGCTGGAGGACTGCGTCTTCCTGCTCACGACCGTCACCGGTCTGGAGAGCGAGCAGATCAGCCGGGGCTGAGCGGGCTCGGCCCGCGAGGGGCGCCTTCGCGGTCGGGCCCCGCGCCGTTCGGCAGATCGACGGGTCGGCGTTCGCCGGTGCCGCGGGCGCAACCGGTCGGTCGTGGGGGCGGGCTCACGCCGCCGTGCGGCTCTGTGATGACTGGGTGGCCGTCTTGGTCGACTATCTGGGCCCCGTCGACGGGCTCACCGTCGGCGTCGTAGACGAAGAGGTTCGTCGCGCGCTGGCCGCCGGCGACGACGCCATCCACGGGCGGCGCGTCCACCGCGGCCCGCAGCGACGCCAGCTCGTTCCGCTGTGCGCTGGGCAACCAGAGCAGAAGGACGACGCTTGCGACAGCGGATGCCGCGCTTACGAGCCTTAGCAGCCGGTGCATGTGCGGGCCGGTCTGCCATCGGCCGCGTCCCCACTGCGCGCTGGCGCCGACGGCCGCCACCAAGACCGCCCAACCGGCGAATGTGGAGGGCAGCCAGAACGCCGGGTACGGCTCGACTGCCGTGAGCTGCAGGACCAGGTGGGCGAGGGTCCATCCGCGTAGGACCCACCACGCCGGACGCAGCGCGGCGACGAGATCCTCGATGCCCGGGAACCAACGCGTGGCGCGCAGCCGTGCGAGCGCCGCGCGGTCGATCTCCCGGACTGCGCGCCACGGGGCCCCAAACGCGGTGCGCAGCGTGCCCTCGCGCTGCGCACCGGCAGGAGCGAGGCCGGCAGCAGCACGGAGCTCGGCGGCGTAGACGTCGGGGGGACCAAACTCGTCGAAGAGGCTCCCGCGGCGAGCGCGGCCGTCGTCGGCCAGCGCGTCGGCGAGGTTCGCCTCGAGCCCGTCGGTCAGGT
>NZ_CAMPHH010000137.1 GCF_946885855.1 uncultured Actinotalea sp.
CCCCGCTCGGACCGGGGCGGGGACGACGAAGGGGCGCACCGTCCGGTGCGCCCCTTCGTCACGCTGCGCGACTCAGGCGTCGGCAGCCACGATGTCGATGACCTTGCGGCCACGGCGCACGCCGAACTGCACGGCACCCGGCGCGAGGGCGAACAGGGTGTCGTCCCCGCCACGGCCCACGTTGTTGCCCGGGTGGAAGTGCGTCCCGCGCTGGCGGACGATGATCTCGCCGGCGTTGACGAGCTGACCGCCGAAGCGCTTCACGCCGAGGCGCTGCGCGTTCGAGTCGCGGCCGTTCCGCGAGGAGCTCGCGCCCTTCTTGTGTGCCATGACAGACCTGCTTTCGTGCTGGGGTGACGGAGGGGGTCGACGGGTCCGTGCCGGGGGCGACGGACCTGCCGGCTCACTTGATGCCGGTGACCTTCAGGCGGGTCAGCTTCTGGCGGTGACCCTGGCGCTTGCGGTAGCCGGTCTTGTTCTTGTACTTCAGGATGTCGATCTTCGGGCCCTTCTCGTCCCGGACGATCTCGGCCGTCACCTGCACCTTGGCCAGGGCTGCGGCGTCGGAGGTCACCGTGTCACCGTCGACGAGCAGCACGGCGGGCAGCTGGACGGTCGAGCCGGCGTCACCGGACAGCCGGTTCACGACGACGACGTCGCCGACCGACACCTTCTCCTGACGGCCTCCGGCCTTGACGATCGCGTACACCACGTTGCTGCTCATCTCTCTCGAACGGCTCTCGCGTCTGCATCAGCGTGCCCGGCGCCCGGTCTTCGGACGCACACCTCGGTCGCAGTGCTTCTCGCGGGGGGTACTCGCGGGGCACGGCATCCGGGGCACGTGGAAGCGGTGCGCACACAGGCGCACCGACGTTCCAGGGTACGGATGCCGCCACCCGCAGGTCAAATGGCGGGGTCGGGCCCCTGCCGGGCCGGGTCAGCGGGGTCGACGTCGTCCGACGCCGGGTCCGGCGACGCTCCCTCGGTGCCGGGCACCGCGTCGTCGTCGGCCGCCGGCGCCTCGACGGCGCGGATGCTGCCGACGGCGTCGGCCAGCTCCGCCAGCGCCGCCTGGGCCTGGTCGGGCTGCTGGGACCGCCCCCTCACGCCGTCGTCGGGCGCGCCGTCGGTGCGGGAGGCCTCGCCCCCGCCGACGGCGCGCGCGAGCTGCTCCAGCTCGGGCAGGACCACCGCGCTCGCCTGCTCGTGCGGGTGCTCGTGCTCGTGGGCGTGCGCCGCGGCCGCAGCGATCGTCGCGAGGGTGGCCTTGACGGCCTCCCTCGCCTCCGGCAGGACCGGGACCGTGACGGTCGGGGCCGACGGCGCCGACGTCGCCCCGCCCTTCTTGCGTCGGGAGCGCTTGGACTCCCCGGCCGGCTCCTGCGGGGCCGCCTCCGCCCCGCCGGAGCGCTCGACCGGGGCGTCGTGCACGACGAAGCCCCGCCCGTGGCAGTGCTCGCAGGTCTCGCTGAAGGACTCGACCAGCCCCTGCCCGACGCGCTTGCGCGTCATCTGCACCAGACCCAGCGACGTGACCTCGGCCACCTGGTGCTTGGTCCGGTCCCGGCCCAGGCACTCCACGAGCCGGCGCAGCACGAGGTCGCGGTTCGACTCGAGGACCATGTCGATGAAGTCGATGACGATGATCCCGCCGATGTCCCGCAGCCGGAGCTGGCGGACGATCTCCTCGGCCGCCTCGAGGTTGTTGCGGGTCACCGTCTCCTCGAGCGTGCCGCCCGCCCCGGTGAACTTGCCGGTGTTGACGTCGACGACGGTCATGGCCTCGGTGCGGTCGATGACGAGCGACCCGCCCGAGGGCAGCCAGACCTTGCGGTCCATGCCCTTGGCGAGCTGCTCGTCGACGCGGTGGTCCGCGAACACGTCGCCGGTCCCGGCGTACTTCGACACGCGGTCGGCGAGGTCGGGGGCCATGGCCGAGACGTACTCCTCGATCATCCGGTGGACGTCGTCACCCTGGACGACGAGGGACCGGAAGTCGTCGTTGAAGATGTCCCGCACGACCCGGATGGCCAGGTCGGGCTCACCCTGCAGCAGCGCGGGCGCCGAGGCGCTCTTCGCCTTCTTCTCGATGGCGGCCCACTGGTCCTGCAGCCGCTGGACGTCGCGGCGCAGCTCCTCGTCGCTCGCGCCCTCGGCCGCCGTGCGGACGATGACGCCGGCGTCGTCGGGGACGATCTCCTTGAGCAGCTTCTTGAGCCGCGCACGCTCGGTGTCGGGCAGCTTGCGGGAGATGCCGGTCATGGCGCCGCCCGGCACGTACACGAGGTACCGGCCGGCGAGCGTGATCTGGGACGTCAGCCGGGCACCCTTGTGGCCGATCGGGTCCTTCGTCACCTGGACGAGCACCGAGTCGCCGGACTTCAGCGCCTGCTCGATCCGCCGCGGCTGACCCTCCAGGCCCGCCGCGTCCCAGTTGACCTCGCCGGCGTAGAGGACGGCGTTGCGGCCCTTGCCGACGTCGACGAACGCGGCCTCCATGCTCGGCAGGACGTTCTGGACGCGGCCGAGGTAGACGTTGCCGACGGTGGTCGCCGAGCTCCGCGAGCCCTGGCCCGTCCGCGACACGAAGTGCTCCACGAGCACCCCGTCCTCCAGCACGGCGATCTGCACGCGGCCGTCGTGCTCGCGCACCACCATGGCGCGGTCCACCGCCTCCCGGCGCGCCAGGAACTCCGCCTCGGTGATGACCGACCGGCGACGACCGGCGTCCCGGCCCTCCCGGCGACGCTGCCGCTTGGCCTCCAGGCGGGTGGAGCCCTTCAGCGCGGTCACCTCGTCGGACGCGACGCGCGACCGGCGGGCGCTGCGGGGCTCCGCCTCGGTCTCGCCGGCGCCCTCGCCCCGACCGCTGCGCCGACGACGGCGACGACGACGGCTCGAGCCGGCCCCGTCCTCGTCGGACTCCTCGCGCGCCCCGTCCTCGCTGTCGCCGCGGGCGCCGGCGGCCGACGACACGGCCGCGTCCTCGGCGTCCTGGGTCTTCTCGTCCTGGGCCTTCTCGTCCTGGGCCTTCTCGTCCTCGGCGCCCTCGCCCTCGTCGCCGTCGGCCCGGTCGCCCGCGCGGCTGCGGCGGCCGCGGCCGCCGCGGCGGCGGCGGCGACGCCGGCCGGCCTCGCGCTCGTCCTCGTCCCCGTCGTCGGCGTCCTCGTCGGCGCCCGGCTCGCGCTCCGGCCCGTCCTCGGCGCCCGCGTCGCCGCCGGTCGCCTCGGCGACCGCGTCCTCGTAGCCGGCTCCCGTGGTCTCCTCCTCGGCGCCGGTCGGCTCCTCCTCGTCGGGCTGCTCCACGGTCTCGTCCGGGCGCGGCGGGCCGGCCGGGGCCTGGGCCCGACGGCGCCGCGGACGTGCGGTCGGCTCGGGGGCCTGGAACAGCAGCGCCGTCGCCGCAGGACGCGCCGGCTCGTCGCCCCGGGCGGTCCCGGCGTCGGCGTCAGGCTCGGCCCCGCCCAGCTCGGCGAGCACGTCGAGCCCGCCGTCCTGGGCGGGGGTCGGCTCGGCGGCCGATGCGCCGCGCGTGCGGCCGCCCCGCCGGGAGCGGGCCTTCGGCGCGGGCGCCCCGCCGGTCGCGGCCGCGTCGTCCGCGGAAGGAGCCGCCGCGGCGACCTCCGGCACGCCGTCCGTCGCGGCAGCCGTCGTCGCGGAAGCGTTCGTCGCGTCGCCGCCGGCCACCTCGTCGGTGGTACGCGTGGTCCGGGACCGCGTCCCGCGGCGGCCGGCCCGCGCCTTCGTCGCGGACTCGGTGTCGGGGCCCGTGGCGGCGTCGGTCGACCCGGGCCCGGACCCGTCGGCCTCCTCGCCCGCGGTGGCGGTCTGCGCCGCGGTCCCGGGCTGCTCCGCATCGGCCTTGCGCCGACGGCGGCGCGGGGCCGGCGCCTCCTCGGCGGCCTGCGGTGCGGCAGCGGCGTCGTCGGTGGCCGCGGCGCCGTCGGCGGCAGGAGCGGCCTCAGCGGGAGCCACCTTGCGCGACCGGCGGGCGCGCGGGGCGGAGGACGTGGTCGTGCTGTCGTCCGGGGACACGGCAGCAAAGCCCGCGGAGGACGACGCCCGGTCCTGCTGCTCCGCAGGCGCAGCGTCGGCCGGGGCCTGCGCGGTCGCGGCGCCGGCCGGTGCCGTCGCGCGACGCGACCGGCGCCGCGGCGCGGTCGAACCGGACGCTGCATCGTCGGCGACGGCGGCGCCGCCCGCCGTCGTGGTGGGCGCGTCGGGGACCGACGGCGTCGTCGGGGCCGAGGCCTGCTCGGCGGCGGTGCGGGGCGCCGTCGTGGCGCTCGTCGCGCGCCGGCTGCGGCGCGCCCGGGGTGCGGTCCCCTCGGAGGCTGCGGGAGCGGCGGTGTCGGGGGTGGTGCGGTCGTCTGCCACGGAGTACGTCTCCAGGCCCGGTGCGGCCACACTCCCCGTCCCGGGCGGGTCGGTCGTCGTCGGCGCGGTGCACCGCGACGGAAGTCTGTCGTCGGACCGGACGGGTGGGCGGGAACCGGCGCCTGCCGCGTCCGGCGCACCGGCCCCTCCTGGCGATGGTGTCGCCCGGGACGGATCGGTGCAGGACGGCGGCGCCTGGCGGTCGCGGACCACGTCCGGCGGTCGTCTGCCGCCCGGGAGACGGTGTGGCGACCCCCGAGCTTGCCGGAAGTATCGCACAGCAGGGACCTCCGGCCCGTGCGCGGGCCCGGCGTGGCGTCCCCGCGGCGCCACGGAGGTGACGCCGTGTCACCTCGAAGGACGAAGGTCCCACGGGCCCCGGCGGCCGCGCTCCCTACGGTCGTCGCGTCGGCCCTCGAGAGTGCTGGGAGGCACCGTGGACGCCCTGGACCTGGCGCGGTGGCAGTTCGGCATCACGACCGTCTACCACTTCATCTTCGTGCCGCTGACGATCGGGCTGGCCCCCCTGGTGGCGATCATGCAGACGGCGTGGCACCGGACGGGCGACGAGCGCTGGCTGCGCCTGACCAAGTTCTTCGGAAAGCTCCTGCTCATCAACTTCGCGATCGGCGTCGCGACGGGCATCGTCCAGGAGTTCCAGTTCGGCATGAACTGGAGCGAGTACTCGCGCTTCGTCGGCGACGTCTTCGGCGCCCCGCTGGCCATGGAGGCCCTGGCGGCGTTCTTCGTCGAGTCGACGTTCCTGGGCCTGTGGATCTTCGGCTGGGACAAGCTGCCGAAGCGCATCCACCTGGCCACGATCTGGGCGGTCGCGATCGCCACCAACCTCTCCGCCTACTTCATCCTGGCGGCCAACTCGTGGATGCAGCACCCGGTCGGGGCGATCTTCAACGAGGAGACCGGCCGCGCCGAGATGGTCGACATCGGCGCCGTCCTCACCAACGTCACCCTCCTCGCAGCCTTCCCGCACACCATCGCCGCGGCCTTCCTCACGGCCGGCACGTTCGTGGCCGGCATCGGCGCCTGGTGGATGGTCCGCTCGATGCGCCGCGGCGACGAGGCGACGGCGGGCGTGTACCGCCGAGCCGTCGTGCTCGGGACCGTGACGATGCTCGTCTCGGGCGTGGGCGTCGCCGCCTCCGGGGACTGGCAGGCCAAGCTCATGTTCGACCAGCAGCCGATGAAGATGGCGTCCGCGGAGGCGCTCTGCGAGGGCGAGACCGGCGCCGCGTTCTCCCTCCTGACCATCGGGGACCTCACGAACGACTGCGCGGGCGTGCGGCACGTCCTCACGGTCCCGGGCCTGACCTCGTACCTCGCCTCGGGCTCCTTCGACTCCTACCTGCCCGGCGTCGACGAGCTGCAGGAGCGGTCCGAGGTCCTCTACGGCGAGGGCGTGGACTACCGGCCCCACCTCGCCGTGACCTACTGGAGCTTCCGGCTCATGATCGGCCTCGGGCTCGGCTCCGCCGCCCTGGCCGCCGCCGCCCTGTGGCTCCTGCGCCGCGGCGCCGTCGTCGATCGCCGGTGGTTCGCCACGCTCGGCCTGCTGGCGATCCCCACGCCGTTCCTCGCTTCGTCGTTCGGCTGGATCTTCACGGAGATGGGACGCCAGCCGTGGGTCGTGGCGCCCAACCCCAACCCCAGCGGCGTGGACGGCGTCTGGATGCTCACCGCCACGGGCGTGTCGTCCTCGGTCCCGGCCGGGATGGTCCTCGCCTCGATGATCGGCTTCACGCTGCTCTACGCGGTGCTCGCCGTCCTCTGGTTCCGCCTCATGGTCCGGTACGCCGCCGAGGGCGTCGCCCAGACCGAGCGCGACCCCAGCCCGGAGGCCCGGCGCCGTGACCTGGACCGGACCCCCGACGACGGCAGCGCCACGCCGCTGTCCTTCGCGTACTGACCCGCGCACGGAGAGGCCACCACCATGGAGCTCGCGACCGTCTGGTTCGTCCTCATCGCGGTCCTGTGGACCGGCTACCTCGTCCTGGAGGGCTTCGACTTCGGCGTCGGCATGCTGCTGCCGGTGCTCGGCCGCAAGGACCGCGAGCGCCGCGTCCTCATCAACACGATCGGCCCGGTCTGGGACGGCAACGAGGTGTGGCTGCTCACGGCCGGCGGCGCGACGTTCGCGGCGTTCCCGGAGTGGTACGCCTCGATGTTCTCCGGGTTCTACCTCGCGCTCTTCCTCATCCTCCTCGCGCTCATCGTCCGCGTCGTCGCCTTCGAGTGGCGCGGCAAGATCGACGACGACCGGTGGCGCGCCTGGGCCGACCGGGCGCTCGTCGTCGGCTCGTGGGTCCCCGCGGTGCTGTGGGGCGTGGCGTTCGGCAACCTCGTCCGGGGCGTCGAGCTCGACGCGGACCACCAGTTCGTCGGGACGTTCTGGGACCTGCTGAACCCGTTCGCCCTCCTCGGCGGCGCCACGACCGCGCTGATCTTCCTCACCCACGGGGCGGTGTTCCTGGCACTGAAGACCGACGGCGACATCCGGGACCGGGCCGCCACGCTCGCGCGGCGTCTGGCCGTCGCGACGCTCGTCGTCGCCGGGGCGTTCGCGGTGTGGGCGCAGGTCGCGTACTCGGTGCCCTGGACGTGGGCGGCCACCGGTGTCGCTGCGCTCGCCCTCCTGGCGCTGGTCGCCGCGACGCGCGCCCGGCGCGAGGGCCCGGCGTTCGCCGCCTCGGCGGTGGCGATCGTCGCCGCCGTGGTGCTGATCTTCGGATCGATGTACCCGGACGTCATGCCGGCGCTGGACCCGGCGAACTCGCTCACCGTGGCCAACGCGTCCTCGACGGACTACACGCTGACGATCATGACGTGGGTCGCGGTGGTCCTCACACCGGTGGTCCTGCTCTACCAGGGCTGGACGTACTGGGTGTTCCGCAAGCGGATCACCGTCGAGCACATCCCCGCCCCCACCGGGCTGACGTTCGACCGCGTGTGAGGCCGCTCGACCCCCGCCTCCTGCGGCGGGCCCGCGCGGCCCGCCGGTACGTCCTGCTCACCGCCGGGTTCGGGGCGCTGACCGCGGGCACGGTCATCGCCCAGGCCCTCCTGCTCGCCCACGCCCTGGCCCCGGTGGTCACCGGGACCGCCGGCCCGGCCGACGTCACCGTCCCGCTCGTGGGGCTGGCCGGCGTCCTCGCGCTGCGCGCGGTGCTGGTGGGGCTGCAGGAGCGGTGGGCGCACCGCTCGGCCACCCGCGCCGTGGCCGAGCTGCGCGAGCAGGTCGTCCGGCACGCCGTCGCGCTCGGTCCGCGGCGGCTGCCCGAGGACCCCGCCGCGGTCGCGACCTTCGCGACCCGCGGCCTGGACGCGCTCGAGCCGTACTTCGTCCGCTACCTGCCCCAGCTCCTGCTCGCCGCCACGGTGACGCCCGCCGGTCTCGCCGTCGTGCTGGGCATGGAGTGGGTCGCCGCGGCCACGATCGCGGCCACGCTGCCCCTCGTCCCGGTGTTCATGTGGCTCATCGGCGTCATGACGCAGGGCGTGGCCGAGCGTCGGCTCGCCGCGATGACCCGGCTCGGCGGGCAGGTGCTCGACCTGCTCGCCGGGGTCCCCACGCTGCGGGCCCTGGGCCGCGAGCGCGGTCCCGCCACGCGCGTGCGCGACCTCGGCGACGCCCACCGGCGGGCGACGATGGGCACGCTGCGGGTCGCGTTCCTGTCCGGCATGGTCCTCGAGCTCCTCACCACCCTGTCCGTCGCCCTCGTCGCGGTGGGCGTCGGGTTCCGGCTCGTCTACGGGCACCTCGACCTCACGACGGCCCTGGCGGTCCTCGTGCTCGCGCCCGAGGTCTACCTGCCGCTGCGCCAGGTCGGCGCCCACTTCCACGCGTCCACGGACGGGCTGGGCGCCGCGGCCCGCGCCTTCGCGCTGCTGGAGACCCCGGCCGACGACGGCGCCGCGGGTCGCCGTCGCGCGGCGCCGGACCTGCGGCGCGCCACCGTCCGGCTCACCGGTGTGGACGTCGCAGCGCCCGGGCGCGCGGTCCACGCCCCTGCGGGGCTCGACCTCCGGCTCGCTCCTGGGCGGGTCGTCGCCCTCACGGGCGCGAACGGCGCCGGGAAGTCGACCGCCGTCGCCGTGCTGCTCGGCCTCGTGAGCCCCACGCACGGTCAGGTGCTCGTCGACGCGCTCGTCGACGCGGCCGACGGGACCACCGACGGGACGGTCGACCTGGCCGACGTCGAGCGCGGCTCGTGGTGGCGGCAGGTCGCCTGGGTCCCGCAGCGCGCCACGCTCGAGCCGGGCACCCTGCTGGCGGCCGTGACCCAGGGCCGCGCGGTGGAGCCCGCCGACGTGGCGGCCGCCGCACGCCTGACCGGGCTCGCCGACGTCGTCGCCCGGCGCCCCGGACGGTGGCTGTCGACCATCGGTCACGGCGGCGCGGGCCTCAGCCTCGGGGAGCGGCAGCGCGTCGCCCTGACCCGGGCGCTCCTGGGCGACGCGCCGCTGGTCGTGCTCGACGAGCCGACGGCCCACCTCGACGCCGGTGCCGAGGCCGTCGTCCTGGCGGCCGTCGCGCGTCTGCGCCACGAAGGGCGCACCGTCCTGCTCGTCGCCCACCGCCCGGCGCTCCTGGCCGTCGCCGACGAGGTCGTCGAGGTCCGTGCCGCTGCTCTGCCCGGCACCGGTCCCGCCCCCTCCGGCGCCGTCGTGACGGGAGCCGTCCGGTGAGCGCCGCCGACCCGCTGCGCCGCGCCGTCGCGCTCCTGGAGGTCTCGCCGCGCCGCGTCCTCGCAGCCGTCGCCGCGGGCGCGGGC
>NZ_CAMPHH010000138.1 GCF_946885855.1 uncultured Actinotalea sp.
GTGGGGGCGGGCTCACGGAGGGGCCCGTCGGCCGGCTCGGGGTCCGGCTCGACCGTGGGATGGCTCACGGGCGACCACGGTACGCGGGCGGCGGTGGCACGACGACGGCGGGTTACCGTGATCGGGTGCACCGCCCTGCCCTTGCCGAGGCCTCCCCCGCCGGTCCGGTCCCTGCTCACGCGCCTGGCAGCCGCCGTCGGCCCCGCCGCGTCGGCGTCGGCCTGGGTACGGGGCTCGCCTCGGCCGGCCTGCTGTCCGCCTGCTCGGGCGCCGTGCCCGTCGAGGTCGCCCCCTACGCGGCGGACCCGCTCTGCGCGGCGGTGGTGCTCGCCCTGCCGCGCGATCTCGGCGGCCTGCCGCGCCTGGGCACCACGAGCCAGGCCACCGTGGCGTGGGGCGACCCGGCCGACCCGGTCGTGCTGCGGTGCGGCGTCGAGCCGCCGGGACCGACGACGGACCGGTGCGTCAACGCCGACGACGGCGAGACGAGCGTCGACTGGATCACCATCCCCGGGGACGAGCGGGAGGACGGCTCGTGGCTCTTCACGACCTACGGCCGCGCGCCGGCCGTGGAGGTCGTGATCCCCGCCGCGGTGACCGAGACGAGCAGCACGTCGTTCGTCCTCGACCTCGGTCCGGCCGTCGCGCAGGTGGAGCAGACCCGCGCGTGCCTGTGACGGCCCGGCACGGCCGGCCCGGCGAGCACCTCAGCGCAGACCGGTGGTCCGCGCCAGCGCGAGCTGCAGCAGCTCGTCGACGAGCTCCGGGTAGGTCACACCCGACGCCTCCCACATCCGCGGGTACATCGAGAACGGCGTGAAGCCGGGCATGGTGTTGATCTCGTTGACCAGGACCCGGCCGTCCTCGGTGACGAAGGTGTCGACGCGCGCGAGGCCCTCGCAGCCGATGGCCTCGAAGGTCCGCGCCGCGAGCCGCCGCACCTCCTGCTCCACCGCAGGCGGCAGGTCGGCCGGGCACCGCAGGGCCACCCCGGCCTCGTCGAGGTACTTCGCCTCGAAGTCGTAGAAGGTGTGCTGCGGGTCGACGACGACGATCTCGCCCGGCACCGAGGTCCGCGGCGCGGCGCCGTCCCGACCGCCGAGCACGGCGCACTCGATCTCCCGGCCGGTCACGCCAGCCTCCACGAGCACCTTGGGGTCGTGCTCCTGGGCCGCACGGACGGCCGCCGCGAGGTCGGCGAGGTCGTCGACGCGGCTGATCCCCAGGCTGGACCCGGCGCGCGCGGGCTTGACGAACACCGGCAGACCGAGGCCGGCGACCTCCTCCGTGACGCCCGCCGGATCGGCGTCGAAGCGCCCCGGGCGGACCAGGACGGACGGCGCCACCGGGATGCCGTGCCCCTCGAGGACCACCTTCATGTAGTGCTTGTCCATGCCCACGGCGGACGCCAGCACGCCGGCGCCGACGTACCGGATCCCCGCCAGGTCGAGCATGCCCTGGATGGTGCCGTCCTCGCCGTACGGGCCGTGCAGCAGCGGCAGCACCACGTCCACGTGGCCCAGCGACCGCGCCGCGCCGTCGGACGGCAGGGCGACGAGCTCCTTGTCGTCGGACGCCAGGGGCACGACCACGGCGTCCAGCGCGGCGTCGTCGGTGACCTCGGGGAGCCGGCCGTCGGTGATCGCCCAGCGCGCGGGGTCGTCCGCCGCGAGCACCCAGCGGCCCGTGCGGGTGATGCCGATGGGCACGACGTCGTAGCGGTCGCGGTCGATGGCCCGGAGCACCCCGGAGGCGGTGACGCAGCTGATGCCGTGCTCGCCGGACCTGCCACCGAAGACGACGGCGACGCGCGGCCGACGCGGGCTCCCACCGGCCTCGACGTGGGCCTCCGAGCGGTGCGGGGCGTCGCCGGCACCTGCGGGGGTGCGGGGGGCAGGGTTGTCGTTCATCGCGCCCGACCCTACCGGCCGTGCCCGGCCCGGATCCGCCCGGCCGGGGACCTGCGGGACCCGCCCCGAAGCCGTCCCGACTACCCTGCGACGGTGACCGCAGGCAGCGCCCCCCGTCCGCACCGTCCGTCCGCCGACGCCCCACAGGGCGCCGGTCCCCGACCCGCCGACGCGCACGACGGGCTCTCCCCCGCCACCGTCGCCGTGACCGCCGGTCGGCCCGCGCGGGCCCAGGGCGCCCCGGTCAACCCTCCGGTGGTGCTGTCCTCGACGTACGTCTCCGCGGGCGTCCCCGGCCCGGACGAGCTCCTCTACGCACGCAGCGACACCGAGACGTGGCAGCCGTTCGAGGAGGCGCTGGCCGCCCTCGAGCACGCCGCCCTGCCCGCGCTCGTCTACGGCTCCGGCATGGCCGCCGTGGCGGCCGCGCTGTCCCTCGTCCCGCCCGGGGGACGGGTCGTGGTCCCCCGGCACGCGTACCAGATCACCCTCGGCCTCGCGGCGGACCTCGCCGGCCGCGGCCTGCTGACGGTCGATCGGGTCGACATCGCGGACACGGAGGCCGTCGTCCGGGCCGTCCGGGGCGAGGCGGCCGACGGTGCCGACGGGGCCGACGGGGCCGGTTCTCCCGCGGCCATGCTCTGGGTCGAGTCACCCACCAACCCCATGCTCGAGGTCGCGGACCTCCCGGCGCTGGCCGCCGCCGCGCGCGAGGTCGGCGCGCTCGTCGTCGTCGACAGCACGTTCGCGACGCCGCTCGTGCAGCAGCCCCTGCGCGTCGGGGCACACGTCGTGCTGCACTCGGTGACGAAGTACCTCGCGGGGCACTCCGACGTCGTCCTGGGCGCCCTCGCGACCGACGACGAGGCCCTGCGCGCCCGCCTGGCCGCCTACCGGACCACGCACGGCGCGATCGCGGGGCCCTGGGAGGTCTGGCTCGCGCTGCGCGGCCTGCGCACGCTCGCGCTGCGCGTCGCCCAGTCGCAGCGCACCGCCGCGGAGCTGGCCGCCCGGCTCGCCGCGCACCCGGGTGTCGCCGAGGTCCGGCACCCCAGCCTCCCGAACGACCCCGGTCACGAGCGCGCGACCCGGCTCCTGCGCGGCTACGGCTCGATCCTCGGGGTGCGCCCGCACGGCGGCGCGGCGGCGGCGGACGCCGTCGTCGACGCGGTGCGCCTGTGGGTGCCCGCCACGAGCCTCGGTGGAGTGGAGTCGAGCCTCGAGCGCCGGCGCCGGTTCGCGACGGAGTCCGTCACGGTGCCCGAGGACCTGCTGCGCCTGTCCGTCGGCATCGAGGACGTCGAGGACCTCTGGTCGGACCTGTCGGCGGCGCTGGACGCGGCGACGGGTCGCTGACGGCGGAACTCCGCGCGCTCCTCGGCGTTCCAGGGCGGGACGGTTCGGGTCCCGCGAGCGACCCGGGGCCGTCAGATCTCGTAGGCGTCGGCCAGGGTGCGCGGGAGCGGCTCGTGCGCCCCGGCGACCCCCTCGGCGCGGTGGGGACGGGACAGCAGCCGCGACGCCATCTCCTCCAACGGCAGGCGCCCGTCGAGCACGTCGACGACGGCGGCCGTGATCGGCATGTCCACCCCGACCCGCTGCGCCAGGTCCAGCACGGACGTGGCGGACTTGACCCCCTCCGCGGTGCCCCGCGTGGCGGCGATCGCCTCGTCGAGGCCGAGCCCGCGCCCGAGCTGCAGGCCCAGGGAGTGGTTGCGCGACAGCGGTGACGCGCACGTGGCGACGAGATCGCCCATGCCTGCCAGCCCGGAGAACGTCTCGTGGTCGGCACCCAGCGCCAGGCCGAGGCGGGTGATCTCGACCAGTCCCCGGGTGATCACCGTGGCGGTCGTGTTGTTGCCGAAGCCCTGCCCCTGGGCGATCCCGACGGCCAGCGCGATGACGTTCTTCACGGCGCCGCACAGCTCGACCCCGACGACGTCGGCGTTCGTGTACGGCCGGAACGACGCGGACGCGCAGGCCGCCGCGACCAGGCGCGCGGTGTCCGGGTCGCTCGAGGCGACCACGGTCGCCGTCGGCTGCCGCTCGGCGATCTCCCGCGCCAGGTTCGGACCGGAGACGACGGCCACGCGGGATGCCGGCAGGTCCAGCACCTCCTGCAGCACCTCGCTCATCCGCCGGTCGGTGCTGAGCTCGACACCCTTCATGAGCGAGACGACGACGGCGTCCGGCTCGAGGAGGTCCCGCAACGGCGCCAGGATCGTGCGGGCGCTCTGCGCGGGGACGGCGACGGCGACCACGCGGGCGTCGCGCAGGGCCGCCGCGGCGTCGGTGGTCGCGGTGACGCCTGCCGGGAGCTCGATCCCTGGCAGGTAGGCCTCGTTGCGGCGCTCGCGCGTGATCTGGTCGCAGACCGACGCGCTGCGACCCCACAGGGTCACGTCGCAGCCGGCGTCCGCGAGCACCGCGGCGAAGGTCGTCCCCCAGCTGCCGGTCCCGAGGACGGCCGCGCGTCGTCCGGCGCTGCCGCTTTGCGGGGACCTGCCTGCGGCGGTGATGCGGGCGGGCGGGGCGGCGCCCGTCACGCGCCGCCCTCGCGCCGCGGGTCCCAGGGCGTCTCCGGCGGCGTCTCCCCACGGATCTGGGCGAGCTGCCGCGTCACGGCGCCCATGATCCGGTCGGTGCCCTCGCGCAGCGTGGCGGCGTCGAGGGGCCGGCCGTACAGGTCGTCCAGCCCCACCGGCGGACCGGCGACCACCGTGACCCGCTTGGGCGGGACGAGCCGGGGCAGCTTGCCGTACGGCCCGAGCAGGTCCTGCGGACCCCACTGCGCGATGGGGATCACGGGCGCGCGGGTGGTCAGCGCCAAGCGGGCGACCCCCGTCTTGGCGAGCATCGGCCACAGCTCCGGGTCGCGGGTCAGCGTGCCCTCGGGGAAGACCGCCACGCACTCGCCGTCGGCCAGCGCGGCCTCGGCCGCGACGAGGGACTCCCCGGCGCGCGTGGAGTTGCGGTAGACGGGGATCTGGCCGCTCGCGCTGAGGAGGCGGCCGAGGACCGGGACGCCGAACAGGGAGGACTTGGCCAGGACCTTGGGGGCGATCCCGTTGTCGTAGAGGAAGTGGGCGAACGTCAGCGGGTCCACGTTCGTCATGTGGTTCGCCACCGCGATGAACCCGCCCTCGCGCGGCAGGTGCTCGACGCCGCGCCAGTCGCGCCGCGTCACCGCCATCATCACGGGCCGCACGAGGCGGGCGATGGCGCGGTACGCGGGGTTGGAGCGCTGCGGGGCGGGCACGGCAGGCGATGCTACCGGCGCTCAGCCGTGGGAGAACTCCGCGCCCAGCGCCGTCAGCTTGTCCTGGAACCGCTCGTAGCCGCGGTCGATGAGGCGGATGCCGCGCACCGACGACGTCCCCTTCGCCGCGAGCGCCGCGATGAGGTGGCTGAAGCCGCCCCGCAAATCCGGCACCTCGATGTCGGCCGCCGCCAGGGGAGTCGGGCCGGAGATGACCGCCGAGTGGTAGAAGTTCCGCTGCCCGAACCGGCACGGGTGGCCGCCGAGGCACTCCCGGTAGACCTGGATGGTCGCGCCCATGCCGCGCAGGGCGTCGGTGAACCCGAAGCGGTTCTCGTACACCGTCTCGTGGACGATCGACAGGCCCGTGGCCTGCGTCAGCGCGACGACGAGCGGCTGCTGCCAGTCGGTCATGAACCCGGGGTGCACGTCGGTCTCGAGCACGATCGAGCGCAGGTCCCCGCCCGGGTGCCAGAAGCGGATGCCCTCGTCGTCGATGTCGAACTCGCCGCCGACCTTGCGGAAGGTGTTGAGGAAGGCCGTCATCTCGGGCTGGCTGGCGCCGCGGACGTACACGTCGCCGCGGGTGGCCAGCGCCGCCGAGGCCCAGGAGGCGGCCTCGATCCGGTCGGACAGGGCGGTGTGCCGGTAGCCGCCGAGCCGCGGGACCCCCTCGATCCGGATGACGCGGTCGGTGTCGACCGAGATGATCGCGCCCATCTTCTGCAGGACGTTGATGAGGTCCATGATCTCGGGCTCGATGGCCGCGTTGCTCAGCTCGGTGAGCCCGTTCGCGCGGACGGCGGTCAGGAGCAGCTGCTCGGTCGCGCCGACGGACGGGTACGGCAGCTCGATCTTGGTGCCGTGCAGCCCCTGCGGGGCCCGGATGTGGATGCCCTGCGCCCGCTTGTCCACCTCGGCGCCGAACTGTCGCAGGATGTCGAGGTGGTAGTTGATCGGCCGGTCGCCGATCCGGCAGCCGCCGAGGTCCGGGATGAACGCCTCGCCGAGGCGGTGGAGCAGGGGGCCGCAGAAGAGGATCGGGATCCGGCTCGCCCCGGCGTGGGCGTCGATGTCCGCCACGTGCGCGGACTCGACGTTGCTGGGGTCCAGCGTGAGGACGCCCGCCTCCGCGTCGTTGTGCACGGTGACGCCGTGCAGCTCGAGCAGCCCCGTCACGACCGCGACGTCGCGGATCTGCGGCACGTTGCGCAGCACCGAGGGGCCGTCGCCCAGCAGGGCGGCGACCATGGCCTTCGACACGAAGTTCTTCGCTCCGCGAACGGTGATCTCACCGTTGAGGGGGTTCCCACCGTTCACGTAGAGCACGTCGTCCATGGGGGTCATGCTCCCCCACGCGGACCCGAAACGTCACCTCGTCGGGACGTGACGCTCGTGACGTGCACCCTCACCGGCACCGAGGCCCACGACACACACCGACGACAACGGCCGCCCGCGGCGCGCGGGCGGCCGTCGGGCGAGCGGCGAGGTGCGGCGCCGTCAGGCCAGCGCGTCGTCGGCGTGCCGGGGCGAGGCGACCGGGCGGGCCGCGACGACCTCGACGGGCGGCAGGTGCTTGGCCGGGAGGGTCCGGGGCCGCCAGCTCGCGCGGTCCGCCTCGAACGCGGTGATGTCCGTCTCGTGCTGCAGCGTCAGGCCGATGTCGTCCAGGCCCTCCATGAGGCGCCAGCGCGTGTAGTCGTCCACCTGGAACGGCACGGTGACGTCGGCGCAGCGCGCCTGCTTCGTGACGAGGTCGACGGTCACCTCGGTGCCCGGGTTCGCCTCGAGCACCTTCCACAGCAGCTCGGCGTCCTCCTGGGCGATCTGGGCGGCGAGCAGGCCCTGCTTGCCGCTGTTGCCGCGGAAGATGTCCGCGAAGCGGGGCGACAGCACGGCGCGGAAGCCGTAGTCCTTGAGTGCCCACACCGCGTGCTCGCGCGAGGAGCCGGTGCCGAAGTCCGCTCCGGCGACCAGCACCGAGCCGTGGGTGTAGGCCTCCTGGTTGAGCACGAACGACGGGTCGCCGCGCCACGCCGCGAAGAGCGCGTCCTCGAAGCCTGTCCGGGTGACCCGCTTGAGGTACACGGCCGGGATGATCTGGTCGGTGTCCACGTTGCTGCGTCGCAGCGGGACGCCGACCCCGGTGTGCTGGGTGAACTTCTCCATCGTCCTCACGCTTTCCGTCGTGGCCGCCGCACCGGTGGGCGGGCGGCCGGGCTGCTGGCGCAGCGCCGTCGTGCGGGCGCGCCGGGGGTGCAAGGGGCCCTCAGGCCGAGAGCAGGCCGCGGTCGGCGTCCGTCAGCGGGCTGCCGTCGGGGGCGACGACGTCGGGCCCGAGGTCGGACACCGAGGAGAGGGTCCCGCGGATCGCCGTCGCCGCCGCGACGAGCGGCGAGACGAGGTGGGTGCGTCCGCCCTTGCCCTGCCGGCCCTCGAAGTTGCGGTTGGACGTCGACGCGGCGCGCTCCCCCGGCTGGAGCTGGTCGGGGTTCATGCCCAGGCACATCGAGCACCCGGCGTTGCGCCACTCGGCACCGAAGTCCAGGAAGATCCGGTCCAGACCCTCGGCCTCGGCCTGCAGGCGCACGCGCGCCGACGACGGCACGACGAGGACGCGGACGCTCTCGGCCTTGGTCCGCCCGCGGAGGAGCTTGGCGACCGAGCGCAGGTCCTCGATCCGGCCGTTGGTGCACGAGCCGATGAAGACCGTGTCCACCGCGATGTCCCGCAGCGGCGTACCCGGGGTCAGGCCCATGTACTCCAGCGCCCGCTCGGCGGCGACGCGCTCGTTCTCGTCGGCTATGGCGGCCGGGTCCGGCACCGAGGCGGACAGCGGCAGGCCCTGGCCGGGGTTGGTGCCCCAGGTGACGAAGGGCTCGAGGTCCGCGGCCTCGAGGACGACCTCCGCGTCGAAGACGGCGTCGTCGTCGGTGCGCAGGGTCCTCCAGTACTCCACCGCGGCGTCCCAGTCGGCGCCCTCGGGGGCGTGCGGGCGGCCCTGGAGGTACTCGAAGGTCGTCTCGTCCGGCGCGATCATGCCCGCGCGGGCGCCGGCCTCGATGGACATGTTGCAGATCGTCATGCGCGCCTCCATCGACAGCGCGCGGATCGCCTCGCCGCGGTACTCCAGGACGTAGCCCTGGCCGCCACCGGTCCCGATCTTGGCGATGATCGCCAGGATGATGTCCTTGGACGTCGTGCCCTTCGGCAGCGTGCCGTTGACGGTGATCGCCATGGTCTTGAACGGCGCGAGTGGCAGCGTCTGCGTCGCCAGGACGTGCTCGACCTCGCTCGTGCCGATGCCGAACGCGAGGGCGCCGAACGCGCCGTGCGTGGACGTGTGCGAGTCGCCGCAGACGACGGTCAGGCCCGGCATCGTCAGGCCCAGCTGCGGCCCGACCTGGTGGACGATCCCCTGGTCCGCGTCCCCGAGGGAGTGCAGGCGGATGCCGAACTCCTGCGCGTTGCGGCGCAGCGTCTCGATCTGCGTGCGGCTGGTCCGGTCCGCGATCGGCAGGTCGATGTCGAGCGTCGGGGTGTTGTGGTCCTCGGTCGCGATGGTGAGGTCCGGCCGGCGCACCGGGCGCCCTGCGAGGCGCAGCCCCTCGAAGGCCTGCGGGCTCGTCACCTCGTGCACGAGGTGCAGGTCGATGTAGAGCAGGTCCGGTGCGCCGTCCGTGCCGCGGCGCACGATGTGCGCGTCCCAGACCTTCTCCGCCAGCGTGCGACCCATGTGATGCTTCCTCTCAGTGTCCGTCACCGGTCCGTCACCGGCCCGTGCCCGGAGGGGTGTTCCGGGATCCCGGTCGGCCGAGGGACTTGCGTCTCAGCGCGTGAGACGCCAATATCGACCTATGGACAACTCTAGCGGAGTCGGCGTCCTCGACAAGGCCGCGTCGGTCC
>NZ_CAMPHH010000139.1 GCF_946885855.1 uncultured Actinotalea sp.
TCCCCGGACCGCCCGCGCGCCGTCCGGCGCACCGCGACCCGCCTCGCCGACGGACGCGACCTGCTCTACTTCGACGACTCCGAGCCGTACGTCTCCGGCACCGCCACCCGGCGCCTGGACGACCCCCGCCCCCTGCCGGACCGGTTCGCGCCGGTCGTCGGTGAGGACGGCACCGAGCGCCCCGTCACGGGCCCGGAGATGCGGCAGGACCCGCTGACCGGGGACTGGATCCCCATGGCCTCGCACCGGATGAACCGCACCCACCTGCCCGCCGCGGACTCCTGCCCGCTGTGCCCGGCCCGCCCCGGCACGGCGTACAGCGACGGCGAGGTGCCGGACACGGACTACGACGTGGTCGTCTTCGAGAACCGGTTCCCCGCGCTCATGCAGCTGCCCGGCGTCGCTGTGGACCACACGTGGCAGGTCGACGACGAGCCCCTGTGGCCGGCGCGCGCTGCGGCGGGCCGGTGCGAGGTCGTCTGCTTCTCCTCCCACCACGAGCAGTCGTTCACCGACCTCACGCCGCGGCGGGTGCGCACGATCATCGAGGCGTGGGCGGACCGGACCCGCGAGCTGTCCGCGCTGCCCGGGATCGAGCAGGTGTTCTGCTTCGAGAACCGCGGCCGGGAGATCGGCGTGACGCTGCCCCACCCGCACGGGCAGATCTACGCCTTCCCCTTCGTCACCCCGCGCACCCAGGCGATGCTGCGCCGCGCCGCCGAGCACCGCGCCGCCACCGGCGGCCACCTGCTGCGCGACGTCCTCGACGCCGAGCGCCGCGCCGGCACCCGCGTCGTCCTGCAGTCCGCGCACTGGACCGCCTACGTGCCCGCCGCCGCGCGCTGGCCCGTCGAGGTGCACCTCGCCCCGCACCGCGACGTGCCGGACCTGCCGGCGCTCACCGACGACGAGCGCGACGACCTCGCCGCGATCTACCTCGAGCTCCTGCGCCGCCTGGACCGGTTCTTCGTCGACCCGGCCACCGGCGCGCGTATCCCCCTGCCGTACATCGCCGGCTGGCACCAGGCCGTCGTCGGCGAGGGTCGGGACCTCGGCCGCCTCCACCTGCAGGTGCTGTCCGTCCTGCGCGCGCCCGGCAAGCTCAAGTACCTCGCCGGCGTGGAGTCCGGCATGGCGGCGTGGATCAGCGACACCACACCCGAGCGCGTCGCGGCCCGGCTGCAGGAGCTCGGCCCGGTCCGCCTCGACACCACCCCCGACACGGAGGACGCCCGATGAGCGAGCAGGCCGTCGAGATGCTCCCGGCGTGGACCCAGGCCGAGGGTGCCGCACGGGCCGCCGCGGCCTTCCGCGAGCGCTTCGGCACCGACCCCGACGGCGTCTGGTCGGCCCCCGGGCGCGTCAACGTCATCGGCGAGCACACGGACTACAACGGCGGCCTGTGCCTGCCCATGGCGCTGCCGCACCGGACGTACGTCGCCCTGGCCACGCGCCGGCCTCCTGGCGCGGCCGCCGACGGCGACGCGGCGTCCGGCGCCGCGGTTTCCGGCACCGCAGTGTCCGGCACCGCGGTGTTCGGCGCCGCGGTGTTCGGCACAGCGGTGAGCGACCCGGCCGACCCGGAGCTCGTGCGCCTCGCCTCCGCCCAGGAGTCGGGCACGTGGGAGGGCCGGCTCGCGGACGTCGCCCCCGGCTCCGTGCCGGGGTGGGCCGCGTACGCCGTCGGCGTCGCGTGGGCCCTGCGGCAGGACGGCCACGCGGTGACCGGCTTCGACGCCGTCGTCGACTCGTGCGTGCCGTACGGCGCGGGCCTGTCCTCCTCGGCCGCCCTGGAGTGCGCCGTCGCCGTCGCCCTGGACGACGTGCACGGCCTCGGCCTCGCCGCCGACGACGCCGGCCGGGCCCGCCTCGCGGCGGCGTGCATCCGGGCGGAGAACGAGATCGCCGGGGCCCCGACGGGCGGCATGGACCAGTCGGCGTCGCTGCGCTGCACCGCCGGGCACGCCCTGCTCCTCGACAACCGCGACGGCTCGACCCGGCACATCCCCTTCGACCTGGCGGCGCACGGGCTCGCGCTGCTCGTCGTCGACACCCGCGCCCCGCACCAGCTCGCCGACGGGCAGTACGCCGCCCGGCGCGCGCAGTGCCACGCGGCGGCCGACGCCCTCGGCCTGCCGACGCTCCGTGAGGTGGACGACCTCGACGCCGCGCTCGACCGGCTCGGCGAGGTCCTGCCGGCCGGGACGGACGTCGACGTCACCCGCCGCCGCGTGCGCCACGTGGTCACCGACACCCGCCGCGTCCAGGAGGTCGAGCGCCTGCTCGACGCCGACGAGGTCGAGCAGGTCGGACCCGTCCTCACCGCGGCCCACGCCTCCCTGCGCGACGACTACGAGGTCAGTGTCCCGGAGCTGGACCTCGCGGTCGACGCGGCCGTGGCCGCGGGGGCGCTCGGCGGTCGGATGGTCGGCGGCGGGTTCGGCGGGTCGGCGATCGCCCTCGTCCGCGCCGACGACGTCGACCGGGTCGCCACCGCCGTCGCCGACGCCTTCGCGGCGGCCGGTTTCACCGCCCCCGGATTCCTCGTGGCCACCCCCCAGGCCCCGGCGGGACGCTCCGCCTGAGAAGATCGTCCGCCTGGCGGACAGGATCTTGACGGTCATTCCTGGTGGGGGAAATGCGGCGCGTCGCGGATTGTGCGCGCACCTTTCCCTGATCGCACGCCGATCGATTTCGGCCGCTCTGACCAGCGACAACGCAGCCGGAGCGCCGTCCGAGAACGCGTCGGCGACACCTTTTTCGCAGCCGAGGGACGCGCGGTCCAAGGTCGTCGATCTCCGTCACATCATCTTCACGTGGTGATCTCGGTTCGCCGTTTGCGGGCCCATTTCGCCGGTGGTCGCATGGAGCAACGGACGACGCCGGTCCGGGCCTCCCGGAGACCCCGGCGAACCGCCCGGACCTCGCGTCACCACACCGAGACCAGGAGGTCCCCATGATCACCACCGAGCAGGTCCAGCAGGTCATCGGCACCACCGTGCGGTCCACCGACGGCGAGAAGGTGGGCAAGGTCGGGCAGGTCTACTTCGACGACGTCACCGGGCAGCCGGCCTGGGTCACCGTCCAGACCGGCCTCTTCGGCACTCGCGAGTCGTTCGTGCCGGTCGACAGCGCCGACGTGCGCGACGGCGAGGTGACGGTGCCCTTCACCAAGGACCGGATCAAGGACGCGCCCACCATCGACGCCGACCAGCACCTCAGCGAGGCGGAGGAGGCGGAGCTCTACCGGTACTACGGGGTCGAGTACGGCACCGCGGGGATGACCGACACGGACTCGTACGGCACCACGGGCACCACGGGCACCACGGGCACCACCGGCACGGAGGCGTACGCCGGCACCGGCCGCACCGGCACCGCGGGTCACGCGGACGACGACGCGATGACCCTCTCGGAGGAGCACCTCGACGTCGGCACCGAGCGCGTCGAGACCGGCCGCGTCCGCCTGCGCAAGCACGTCGTCACCGAGAACGTCACGAAGACCGTGCCGGTCACGCGCGAGGAGGTCCGCCTCGAGCGCGAGCCGATCACGGACGCCAACCGCGGCGACGCCCTCGACGGCCCCGAGCTCACCGACGGCGAGCACGAGGTGACCCTCCACGAGGAGCGGCCGGTCGTGCACAAGGAGACCGTCCCGACCGAGCGGGTCCGCCTCGGCACCGAGGAGGTCACGACCCAGGAGACCGTGTCGGACCAGGTCCGCCACGAGGAGGTCGACACGAACGGCGACGTGCGGCGCTGACCGCGCCGCACCGCCGCGGGCGGGGCTCCGACCCCGACCGCGACCGGACTCCGCCCGGCCCGGCCCACCCCCTCACCGGGACGTGGCGGCGACCGAAGGCCCCCCGCCGACGCGGGGGGCCTTCGGCATGTGGCCGGGCACCCGGTGCGTCCCCGCGCGGACGGCGGGAGCGCTCCGACCCGCCGACGACGCTCGGTCAAGACTTCACCAACCGGCGTCACTAGACTGCGGTGACGTCGGCGGGGACGACGTGCCCGAGGTCGTCGGACGGCGGGAGACGAGTGTGAGCACGACGGGCGTCGCGAGCGACGGCTCGCAGGTCCGCCTCCCCCCGCACGGCAGCAGCGTGGGGGCGGCCCGTCGCTTCGTCACCGCCGCGCTCGAGCAGCACGGACTCGACGAGGACCTCGTCGACGACGCCGCCCTCGCCACCAGCGAGCTCGTCACCAACGCCGTGCTCCACGCCCGGACCGAGTTCGCCGTCCACGTCGAGCTCGCCGGGGGCACCGTCCGGATCAGCGTCGACGACGACGACGACGCCCTGCCCGTCCTGCGCGACTACGGCTCCACCGCGACGACCGGGCGCGGCCTCGCCGTCGTCAGGCAGGTGGCCGAGCAGGTCGGCGCGGAGCCCCGGGCGGGCGGCAAGCGCGTCTGGTTCACCCTGCGCGCGGTGCCCACCCCCCGCCCTGCGGGCGGGGATGCCTCGACGCTGCCCACCGTCGCCCCCGGGACGCCGACGACGGCGCGCACCGCCGTCCTCCGGGACCTGCCGGTCGCCCTGTGGGAGGCCGCCCGGCGCCACGAGGAGGCCGCGCTGCGGGAGATGGCGCTCTTCCACGGCGAGCGCCTGCCCGAGGCCTTCGACGCGTGGGACTGGTTCAACGCGGCGATGACGGCGCACTCCCAGATCGACCGCGCCGTCGAGCACGAGGTGCACGAGCAGCGGCGGATGCTGGCGGAGCTGACCGGACCCCGCGCGCGCCCGGCGCTGCCCGGGATCGAGACCGTCACCGTCCCGGTACCGGTCGAGGACGACCTGCCCGACCGCCTCGCCCAGCTGCTGCGCACCCTCGAGGAGGCGGAGTGGCGGGCTGCGGCCGGCCAGCTCCTCATCCGCCCGGCGCTGCGCGAGGTCGTCGCGCTGCGGGACTGGTGCTGCGAGCAGGTGATCGGACAGGTCGAGGGCGCCCCACCGCGCGCGTGGCCCGACGTCCTGGCCGACGACGACGCCGCGCGCCCCCACGGCCGCCGGGTGCGCGAGGCGGTGCCGGCCCCGGAGTGGGACGCCGCCGTCGTGCGCCTCTCCCTCGCACCGGTCGTCGCCGTCGACGACCACGACCGGGTCCTCGCGGTGAGCGATGCCGCCGCCGCCCGCTACCGCTGGGACCCCGCGGACCTCGTGGGCCGGCGGATCGTCTCGCTCGTCCCGGCGCGCCTGCGGGACGCCCACGTCGCCGCGTTCACCCGGCACCAGGTCGCGGGCCGCAGCGCCGTCCTGGAGCGGGAGTTCGTCCTGCCGGTGCTGCGCGGTGACGGCGCGGAGGTGCCCTGCCGCATGCGGCTGGAGGTCACGGAGGCGTCGGGCCGGACCGTCTTCCTCGCCTGGTTGCGCTGAGGCGTCGGTCGGCGGCGCCGGCGCCACTCGACCTGGCGGCTCCGCCGTTCGGGTGAAGACCCTGACCGGCGTCAGGCGGACCGGTCACAACTCATCCCCGAGGATGATCTCCGGGTCGGGGGGTGCCCGCTAGGGTCGCCGCGAGCCGGTCACACAGGGGGGATCTTCACCATGACACGTTCGATGACCCGTCGCACCTGGGGCGATGCCGGCAGGGGCGCCCGGCGCGGCCTGCTGCCGAGCGCCGTCGGCGCCCTGGCCCTCCTGCTCGGCGCATGCGGCGGCGGGGCCGGCGCCTCGACCGACGAGGACACCGACGACTCGGCCTCCGGCTTCGGGAGCGGCCCGCTGGACGCGTACTTCGAGCGCATCTACGGCGGCACGGACGAGAACGCCTGGCAGGACCAGCAGCGCGAGGTCGAGGAGCTCGTCGCCGAGTGCATGGCCGAGCAGGGCTTCGAGTACGTCCCGGTCGACTACGCGGCCATGTCCCAGCCCGCCGTCACGGAGGACTCCGAGATCGAGTGGGGCACCCGCGAGTTCGCGGAGCAGTACGGCTACGGCATGACCAGCTGGCCGGGCATGGACGAGGAGCCGATGCCGGAGGAGGACACGGGCTGGGAGGACCCCAACCAGGCCTACGTCGAGGCGATGAGCGAGACCGAGCGGGACGCGTACTACGTCGCCCTCCACGGCGAGATGTCGGGCCCCGAGCCGGGCGAGGAGGAGGAGTGGGAGTACGACTGGACCCAGGCGGGCTGCCAGGGCAGCTCCCAGCACGCCATCGAGGAGAAGTACGGCCTGGCCGGTGAGGAGATGACCGCCCTCCAGGAGGAGATGGAGCAGCTCTTCACCCAGATCGAGTCCGACGAGCGCATCACCTCCCTCACCGCGCAGTGGTCCGACTGCATGGCCGACGCCGGCTACACCGGGCTCGCGTCGATGGACGACCCCCAGAACACGCTCATGGAGCAGCAGAACGCGATCTACGACGAGGTCTACGGCCAGGACGTCGTCGACGAGTCGGAGTGGGAGAAGCTCGAGGCGGAGGTGGAGAAGCGCACCGCGGAGCTGCGGGAGACCGAGATCGCGACCGCCGTCGCCGACTTCGACTGCAAGGACGAGGTCGGCTTCGAGGAGGTCCGCGTCGAGGTCACCAACGAGTACCAGCAGACGTTCGTCGACAACCACCGCGCCGAGCTCGAGGCGTGGGTGGAGTCCGCCGAGGCGGCCCGCTCCTGATGGACCGCTCGACCCGCACGATCGCCGTCCTCGCCGTGACCGCCGTGGTCAGCCTCGGCGCCGGTCTTGGCCTCGGCCGGCTGGTGCAGTCCCCGGCGGAGGCCGCCGCCGCGGCCGCACCTCCCGAGGCCGGGCTGATCACGGTCCCGGTCGAGCTGCGCTCGCTGACCAACGACGTCGTCCTGCGCGGCGACGTGCTCTACGAGGACCCGGTGCAGGTGACCCTGGAGACCGGCGACCTCGGCGGACCTGCCGTCGTCACGGGACAGGTGCCCGAGCCGGGCGCGACCATCGCGGCCGGCGATGTCCTGCTCGAGGTCACCGGCCGGCCCGTGGTGGCGCTCGGCGGGGAGCTCCCCGTCTACCGGACCCTGCGCGCCGGCGTCTCCGGGCCGGACGTCGTCCAGCTCAAGGAGGCGCTCGCGGGGCTCGGCATCGACGCCGGCGACGTGACCTCGCCGGTCTACGACGCCCGGGCCGCGGCCGGGGTCGAGGCCCTCTACGCCCGCATCGGCTACCCGGCGCCGACGGCCGGCGACGAGGTGGCCGGGTCGGTCGAGGCGGCCCGGCAGGCCGTGCGGTCGGCCCAGGACCAGCTCACCCAGGCCCGCGCCGACCTCGGCCGGGCCCAGGCCGGTGGACCGCAGTCCGAACGCGTCCGGCTCGAGGCCGAGGTGCGCAGCGCCCAGTACCGGCTCGACACGGCCCGGGCCGCCTGCGCCGCGCCGACGGACGAGCAGCCGTGCGACCAGGGCGCCGTCGTCGACGCCGAGGGCGCTCTCGCCGTGGCGGTCGCCGCCCGGACGGAGGGTCAGGCGGCACCGGACACCGCGACGGAGCGCTCCGCGGTGCAGGCGGCGGAGCGCACCGTGGGTGAGGCGCAGGAGGACCTCGCGGAGGCGCTGACCGACGCCATGACGCCGCTGCCGGCCGGCGAGGTGGTCTACCTCGACGCCCTGCCCCGGCGGGTCGACAGCGTCGAGGTGCGCCGCGGCTCGACCGTCGGCGGAAGCCCCGTGATGAGCGTCTCCGGTGCCACGCTGCAGGTGGTCGGCTCGGTCACCTCCGCGGACGCCGCGCTGCTCACGGTCGACGCTCCCGCCACGATCCAGCTGCCCGACGGCGCCGTCGTCGACGCGACGGTCGCGCAGATCGGCGGGGAGGACCCGACCGCGCGCGGCGAGGAGGGCGAGGGCGCCGCCGGCGCGCAGGAGCGCAGCCGCACCCGCGTCGTCGTCGTCCCCGGGGAGCTGACGGAGGAGCAGCGCCTGACGATCCAGGGCATGAACGTCCGGATCACCGTGCCGGTCGGGTCGACCGCCGGCGACGTGCTCGCCGTGCCGATCGCGGCCCTGGACACCGGTGCCGCGGGCGAGGCGCGCGTCGAGGTGGTCGCCGCCGACGGCTCGAGCGAGGTCGTCACGGTGCGCACCGGGCTGGCCGCCGCGGGCTACGTCGAGGTCAGCGCCCTCGACGGGCGCCTGGAGCAGGGGGACCGCGTGTCCGTCGGGGTCGCGGCGGGCGCACCCGCCGGCGACGCCGACGACGACACGGACGAGGACACCTCCGGGGAGGACCCGCCGGAGGACGAGGCGTGACGCTCCAGCAGGGCCCGCCGCAGGGGGTCGGGTCCAAGCCGGGGACCGTCACGCACCCGGCCGAGCACCTCGTGGAGGGGGCCCACGAGGTGCTCGCGCTGAGGGGCGTCGGACGCACCTTCCCCGGGACTCCTCCGGTCGAGGCGCTGCGCGACGTCGACCTCGTGGTGCACCGCGGGGACTACGTCTCCGTGGTCGGGCCCTCCGGGTCCGGCAAGTCGACCCTCCTGCACCTCCTCGGGCTGCTGGACCGCCCCACCGCCGGGGACTACCTGCTCGACGGCACCCCGACGCGCGAGCTGTCCGAGGCGGACCGGTCCGCACTGCGCGGCGGGCGGATCGGCTTCGTCTTCCAGTCGTTCCACCTGCTGCCGCACCGCACGGTGCTCGACAACGTGCTCCTCGCGACCCTCTACAGCGGGGTCCCGCGGTCCGAGCGGCGGCGGCGGGCGCTGGAGGCGCTGGAGCGCGTTCACCTGGGCCACCGCCTGGACTTCCTGCCGCCGGTGCTGTCCGGCGGTGAGCGGCAACGGGTCGCGGTCGCGCGGGCGGTCGTCGCCTCGCCGCGGGTCCTCCTGGCGGACGAGCCGACCGGCAACCTCGACTCCGCCAACTCCGCGGGGGTGCTGGACCTCTTCGACGAGCTGCACCGCGACGGCCTCACGCTCGTGGTCATCACCCACGACGACGACGTCTCGGCCCGCGCCCGCCGGCGCGTGCGGATCGCCGACGGCACGCTGCGGGAGGTGTCGTCTGT
>NZ_CAMPHH010000140.1 GCF_946885855.1 uncultured Actinotalea sp.
GTTCTACTCCTACGCCTATCCCGCACCGAAGGGCGAAACGATTCGATGCGCTGGGCGAGTCTCCCCGCTACGCTGACGGCTCGTCAACCGTGATCGGCCGAGGGGCAGGTGAGATGCCGCACAGCCGCCCCACGCTCGCCGACGTCGCGTCGGCGGCGGGCGTGTCCGTCTCGACCGCGTCGCTCGCGTTCTCCGGTTCCGGCCCCATCGCCGAGGAGACCCGGGCACGCGTCCTGGCCGCCGCGGAGCGCCTCGGCTACAGCGGCCCGAACCCGCTCGGCCGCTCGCTGCGCAGCGGTCGCTCCGGGATCGCGGGCGTCATCATCGGCGACCAGCTGCGCCGCAGCTTCCGGGACCCCGTCGCGATCCAGGTCCTCGACGGACTGACCGGGGCGCTCGGCCAGCTCGGGCTCGGCGTCCTGCTCGTCCCGGCGATGCCGGACCCGGACCGGCCGACCGCGGTGGACCCCCTCGTGGAGAGCGCGGCGATGGACGCGGCCGTCCTGATCTGGGGCTTCCGGACCGACGACCCGGTGCTCGCGACGCTGCGCCGCCGCGGCGTGCCCGTCGTGGTGGGCGAAGGGCCCTCGACGACGACGGCGCCCGTGGTCGCCATCGACGACCGCGGCGGCAGCGCGGAGCTCGCCCGCCACCTGCTCGGGCTCGGCCACGAGCGCATCGGCGTCGTCACGCTCCCCTTCGACGCGACACGACGCTGCGGTCCGGTCGACGCCGCGCGCCGCGCCCAGCTGGACTGGGCTCCGACCCGGCACCGCCTCGAGGGCCTGGAGTCGGCGGGCGTCCGACCCACCGTGGTCATGGAGGCCGAGGCCTCGCTCGTCGAGTCCGGCCGGGAGGCCGGGCTGCGGGTCCTGGAGGCGCCCGACCGGCCGACCGCCGTCGTCGCGCAGTCCGACCTGCTCGCCGCGGGGGTGCTGCTGGCGGCGCGGGAGCTGGGCCTGCGGGTGCCCGAGGACGTGTCCGTCGCCGGGTTCGACGGGCTCGACCTGCCCTGGCTCGCGCCGGACGTGCTCACCACCGTCGCGCAGCCCCTCCAGGCCAAGGGCGAGGCGATGGGGACGATGGTCGGCCGGCTGCTGGCGGGCGAGGAGCCCGCGAACGTCGTCCTCGACGTCGAGCTCCGCACCGGCACGACGACAGGACCCCCGCCGGCCTGAGCCGTCCGGGTCACCGGGAGGCGCCGTCGTCAGAGGCGGACGGTCGCCTGGGCCTTGCCGAGGACCCGCGCGCCCTCGAAGGTCACCGTGAGGTCGACGCGGACCGTGCGCGCCTCCGTGTCGACGGCGCCGACGACGCCCGCGACCTCGAGCACTGCCACGCCCGGGTCCGGCACGGGCACGGGACGCGTGAACCGCGTGGCGTACTCGACCACGGCCCCGGGGTCACCGGCCCAGTCGCACACGAGGTTGACCGCGGTCCCCATGGTGAACATGCCGTGCGCGATGACGCCGGGCAGGCCGACCTCGGTGGCGAAGCGCTCGTTCCAGTGGATCGGGTTGAGGTCGCCGCCGGCGCCGGCGTAGCGGACGAGGGTCCGGCGGTCGACCTCGACCGTGCGGGTGCCGATCGTCTCGCCGACGGCGAGCGCCGCGAGGTCGGGGCGGGCGGCGCTCACGCGTCCGCCCCCCGCACGGCGAGCGTCGAGACCACGGTCGCGACCGGGGCGCCGTCGGCGGCCGCGATCTCGCAGCGCGTCGTCACCATCGCCAGGCCGGCGCGCTCGGTGATCGAGTCGACGTGGAGGGTCGTGACGAGCTCGTCACCGGCGTGGACGGGCCGGTGGTGGACGAAGCGCTCGTCCGCGTGGACCACGCGGGAGAAGTCGATGCCCGCCTCCGGGTCCTCGATGAGCTGCGCCTCGGCGCGCTGGGCGACGACCACCGCGTAGGTGGGCGGGGCGACGACGTCGGGGTACCCGAGCGCCCGGGCGGCGTCGACGTCGTGGTGCGCCGGGTGCTGCGCCAGGACCGCAGTGGCGAAGGCGCGCACGTGCTCCCGGCCCACCTGGTACGGCGCGGTGGGCGCATAGGAACGACCCGCGTAGGCGGTGTTCACGGCCATGCGCGGGTCGTCCTCAGCTCGGTGAGCCGCTGGGTCAGCGGGTCTCGCGGTGCAGCGTGTGACGGCCGTCCCGCGGGCAGAACTTCTTCATCTCCAGGCGGTCCGGGTCGTTGCGCCGGTTCTTCTTGGTGATGTAGTTCCGCTCCTTGCACTCGGTGCACGCGAGCGTGATCTTCGGACGGACGTCCTGCGACTTGCTGGCCACGGTCTTGCCACCTCTCGCGCCGGCTGCTGCGGCGCCTCGGTCGTCGTGCGCGTGCCGGTGATCGGCGCGCGCTGCTGCTTCAGGAGTGGTAGCGGGGGCGGGGATCGAACCCGCGACCTCACGATTATGAGTCGTGCGCTCTGACCTACTGAGCTACCCCGCCGCGTCAGCCCTGCTACGGCACACGGGGCCGCCGGACGGTTGTCACCGTCAGGCAGCCCCCGTGCGGAACAGAACCACCAGAGCCCCGAAAGGGAATCGAACCCTTGACCTTCTCCTTACCATGGAGACGCTCTGCCGACTGAGCTATCGGGGCAGCGCGTGCCAGGGTACACGCGCTGCGGGGGTGCTGCGAAATCCCGGCTCCCTCTCCCGCCGGCGGGCCGACCGGCCCGGTCCGTCGCCGCGTCCCCATCGGCCGTCGCCTCACTCGCGGCACGGGCTCAGCGCACCCGGCCGAGGGCCAGCGCCGCGTACATCAGCGCCGCGACCGACTCCCCGTCGGTGATGGTGCCGTCGCGCACGAGGTCCAGGACCTCCGACCAGGCCACGCGCCGCACCGTCGCGATGCCCTCCTCCGCCCGCGCGTCGCCGTCGGCCGTCGACGACGTCCGGAGACCCCGCGCGAGGAAGACGTGCTCGGGCGCCCGGCAGATCCCGTTGAGGGCCGTCATGCTGCCGACCTCCTCCCAGCGGTCGGCCTCCAGGCCGGTCTCCTCCAGCAGCTCGCGCCGCGCGGCCGCGAGCAGGTCCTCCCCGTCCGAGCCGCCCGCGGGCACCTCGAGGGAGAGCGTCCCGGTCGTGTAGCGCGGGACCTCGACGAGGACGACCTCGTCGTCGTCGGTGAGCGGCACGACGAACACCGCGGGCTGCCGGACCTCAAGCACGCCGTAGATGCCGTCGCCCCCGTCGGGGCGGCGCACCCGGTCCTCCCGGACGACCACCCACGGGTTCTCGTAGACGACGGTCGAGGAGCGGGTCAGCCACGGGTGCATGGCCTCAGCCTGCCAGCCGCGCGGGGCCAGGCGGCGCTGCGGTGGGCGGCGGCTCGACCCGAGGGGGAAGCACGAGACCCCGCCCGGTGTCCCGGGCGGGGTCTCGTCTGGCGTGGCAGGTGAGGGATTCGAACCCCCGAAGCTTGCGCGGCTGATTTACAGTCAGCTCCCTTTGGCCGCTCGGGCAACCTGCCGTTCGCCCCGGCCACGAACCCACCCCTGCGGGCGCGCTCGATCGGTCCGGCTGCGGATGGAAGGATAGCAACTCCTGCACGCCGGTCCGTACACGGAGGAGCACCCATGGCATCGGAGTCGTCGTTCGACGTGGTCAGCAAGGTCGACCGCCAGGAGGTCGACAACGCGCTGAACCAGGCCGCGAAGGAGATCGCCCAGCGGTACGACTTCAAGAACGTCGGCGCGTCGATCGCCTGGAGCGGCGAGAAGATCGTCATGACGGCGAACTCCGAGGAGCGGGTCAAGGCCGTCCTGGACGTCTTCGAGACCAAGCTGATCAAGCGCGGCATCTCCCTGAAGTCGCTCGACGCCGGCGAGCCGAAGGCCTCCGGCAAGGAGTACCGGCTCGAGGCGGCGGTCAAGGAGGGCATCGCCACCGACGAGGCCAAGAAGATCAGCAAGCTGATCCGCGACGAGGGCCCCAAGGGCGTCAAGGCGCAGATCCAGGGCGACGAGCTGCGAGTGTCCGCCAAGAGCCGCGACGACCTCCAGGCCGTCATCGCGATGCTCAAGCAGGCCGACCTCGACGTCGCGCTGCAGTTCATCAACTACCGCTGAGCGGGATGGCCGACGGCGCTCCCGGCCCGGACCGGGAGCGCTCGGCGGACGACGACGTCCTCGACCTCGCCTCCGCCGCGGCGCCCGGTCTCGACCTGGCCCGGGCGACCGTGGTCGCCGGCGAGTTCCACGACGTCGTCCTCGTCCCCGGGGTCACGGCCGTCAAGGTCGCCCGCGGCGCCGCGGCGCAGCACCTCGGCCGCCGGGCCGCGCTGCTGTCCCGGCTGGCCGGGCTCGGCCTGCCCTTCGCCGTCCCCCGACCGCTCGGCGAGGTCGTGACGGCCCGAGCTCATGGCCGACGCGGTCCGACTGCTCCCGGCCGCCGTCAGGGGCGCCGCCCACCGACGGCTGGAGGCGGCCCTGGCCCCCCGCCCGTCCCGCCGTCGCTCGTGCACGGCGACCTCGCCGGAGCCAACGTCCTGCTGGGCGGCGACGGGCGCGTCGTCGGCGTGCTCGACTGGGACCTGGCACAGCCCTTCGACCCCGCGGTGGACGCCGCGTGCCTGGCCTGGTTCGGGTGGCCTGTCGTCGGCGCCGCGGTCCACCCGGACGCCCTCCGCCGAGCCCGCGTGTGGCACGGCGTGTTCCCGGTGGAGCAGGTCGCCGCCGCCCTGGACAACAGCGAGGACCGCCGCACGGTCGACGGGGCCGTGCGGCGGGCGACCGCCTGGATCGCGCGGCAGGAGTCGTCCGGCAGCGTCGCCGGCCGGGCCTAGAAGCGCTGGATCCCGCCCTGCTCGTCGGCCATGGCCTGCAGGCGCGCGATGCGGTCGGCCATCGGCGGGTGCGTCGCGAACATCTTCGCCATCCCGCCCCCCTTGAACGGGTTGGCGATCATGAGGTGGCTCACGTCGACGAGGTCGCGGTTCGCCGGGAGCGGTGCGCGCTGCGTGCCCCGCTCGAGCTTGGCCAGCGCCGAGGCGAGCGCGAGCGGGTCGCCGGTCAGCCGTGCGCCGTCCTCGTCCGCGTCGTACTCGCGCGTCCGGCTGATCGCGAACTGGATGAGCATCGCGGCGAACGGCGCCAGGAGCGCCATCGCCAGCATCGCGAGCGGGTTCCCGCCGCGCTCGCGATCCCCGCCGAAGAACATGAGGAACTGCGCGACCGACGTGATGAGTCCCGCGAGCGCGGCCGCGACCGACGAGGTGAGGATGTCCCGGTTGTAGACGTGCATGAGCTCGTGGCCGAGGACCCCGCGCAGCTCGCGCTCGTCGAGGATCTGCAGGATGCCCTCGGTGCAGCAGACGGCGGCGTTCTTGGGGTTGCGGCCCGTCGCGAAGGCGTTGGGCGCCATGGTCGGGGAGACGTAGAGCCGCGGCATGGGCTGCCGCGCGGCGACGGAGAGCTCGCGGACGATCCGGTACATCGCCGGCTGCTCGAGCTCGCTCACCGGGCGCGCCCGCATGGCGCGGATCGCGATCCTGTCCGAGTTCCAGTAGCCGTAGGCCGTGACCAGCAGGCCGATCGCCGCGAAGAGCCAGATGAACCGGCCGCTGCCGACGAGCCCACCCAGGAGCAGGACGACCACCCAGAGCACGCCGAACAGCCCGGCGGTCTTGAGCCCGTTGAAGTGACGCCGACCCACAGATGCCTCCGTCTCCACGCGGTCACCCGACGCCGGCGGCCGTCCCACCCGCGCGGTGCCCCTCAGGAGCAGGCGACCACGCGGCCGTGGGGCGCGCACGCCCACAGGGACAACGCCACGCGCCACCGGCCCGTTCCCGGCGGACGGGTGAAGCCGCGGCCGACCGCCCGGGCGCGCGCGGCGCCGTCGTCGGCGGTGGGCCGCGCCTCGGCGGCGGTCAGCTCTCGCCGCGGATGATCGCGAGCATCTCCTCGCGCGGCACGACCTTGATCCGCTCGCGGCCGTGCGGCTTGCCGAGCTCCTGCTCCCAGGCGTCCAGCAGCATCCAGCCGGTCCACTCGACGTGCCCCACGCCCTGGGCGGCGAGGAACGACGTCACGGCGTCGGGGCTCCGCTCGGGCGCGCGCTCGAGCGCGTCGACGTCGGAGACGAGGTGCTTGATGGTCTCGGTGGCGTCGGACTTCGTGTGGCCGATGAGCCCGACCGGGCCGCGCTTGATCCAGCCGGTGGTGTACAAGCCCGGGACGGGCTCGCCATCGGCCTGCACCACGCGGCCCTCGCGGTTGGAGATGACGCCCGCGGCGTCGTCGAAGGGGATCCCCGGCAGCGGCGAGCCGAAGTACCCGACCGCGCGGTACACGGCCTGGACCGGCCAGTCGTGCATCTCCCCGGTCCCCGCGACGGTGCCGTCCCCGGTGAGGACGGTCCGTTCCGTGCGCAGCCCGGTGACGTGGCCGTCGCCGAGGACCTCCACGGGCCGGTGCAGGAAGTGCAGGTGGATCCGGCGGCTCGCGGTGAGCTCCTCCGGCTCGCGCAGGGTCCAGTCCGTCAAGGTCTTGACGACCTGCTTGGTCTGGTTCGAGGAGTGGATGGCGGCCATCGAGCCCTCGTCGAACTCGAAGTCCTCCGGGTACACGACGACGTCGACGTCCGGCACGTGCCCGAGCTCGCGCAGCTCCAGCGGGCTGAACTTCACCTGCGCCGGCCCGCGCCGGGCGAAGACGTGGACGTCCGTGACGGGGTTCGCGAGCAGCCCCTGGTAGACGTTGTCCGGCACCTCGGTCGAGAGCAGGTCCTTGGGGTGCTTGGCGAGCACGCGCGCCACGTCCAGGGCCACGTTGCCCGCACCGACGACGGCGATCTGCTCGGCCTCGAGCGGCCAGGTGCGGGGCACGTCGGGGTGCCCGTCGTACCAGGAGACGAAGTCCGCGGCGCCGTAGGAGCCGGGCAGCTCGATCCCCGGGATGCGCAGCTGCGCGTCCCTGATCGCGCCGGTGGAGAAGATCACCGCGTCGTAGAAGCGGCGCAGGTCCTCCAAGGAGATGTCCGTGCCGTAGTCGACGTTGCTGAGCAGGCGGATGTCGCCGCGCTCGAGGATCTTGTGCAGCGCGACGATGATCTGCTTGATCCGCGGGTGGTCCGGCGCGACGCCGTAGCGGACGAGACCGAAGGGCGCGGGGAGCCGCTCGAAGAGGTCGATCGACACCTCGAGCCCGGACTTGGAGAGGATGTCCGAGGCGTAGATGCCCGCGGGACCCGCACCGACGACCGCCACGCGCAGGGCGCTGCTGCTGCTCACGTGAGAAGGAGCCTTCCGGAAGGGGGGACGCGGGGCTGGGGACCCGCGCCGGGACGCTCGGTCCAGTGTAGGGGGACCGCCCCGACGGCCGCCGGGGGTCATGGGACGACCCTCAGCGACTCCTCCGGGCAGGAACGGGGCCGCCGTCCGGCTGACGCGTCGAACCGGTACGAGCCCGAAGGCGTCACCGCGGCGCCGGCGGGCGTCGTACACCCCGCGGCGCCGGCGGGCGTAGGTTCACCCCGTGCCGCCCACGACGACCAACCGCACCGGCCTCACCCTCGGTTTCGGCGCCTACGTCCTGTGGGGGCTGCTGCCGGTGTACTTCCCGCTGCTGGAGCCCTCCTCCCCGCTCGAGATCATCGCCCACCGCGTCGTCTGGTCGCTCGTGGTGTGCGCGCTCCTCCTCGCGGTCACCCGCACGTGGCGCAGCGTGCGGGCCCTGGACCGGCGCAGCCTCGGCCTGCTCGCCCTCGCGGGGGTGCTGGTCGCCGGGAACTGGACCACGTACGTCGTCGGCGTGCTGTCCGGGCGCACCGTCGACGCGGCGCTCGGCTACTACATCAACCCGCTGGTGACGATCGTCCTGGCCGTCGTCGTGCTGCGGGAGCGCCTGCGCCGGGCCCAGTGGGTCGCGGTCGGGCTCGGGACGGCCGCCGTCGTGGTCATCACGGCCGGGGTGGGCGAGCTGCCGTGGATCGCGCTCGTCCTCGCCGTGACGTTCGGCCTGTACGGCCTCATCAAGAACCGCGTGGGGCGCAGCGTGCCGGCGGTGACGAGCCTCGCGGTCGAGACCGCGTTCCTCACCCCCGCGGCGCTGGCCTACCTGCTCTGGCTGGGTGCCGTCGGGCAGGGCACGTTCGGCGCGGTCGGGACCGGCCATGCGCTCGCTCTCGCATCCGCCGGGCTGGTCACGGCGATCCCGCTGCTGCTCTTCGGCGGCGCGGCCCGGCGCCTGCCGCTCAGCGTGATCGGGCTCCTGCAGTACCTGGCGCCCACGCTCCAGTTCGCCATCGGCGTCCTCGTCTTCGGCGAGGCGATGCCCGCGGCGCGGTGGTGGGGCTTCGGGCTCGCGTGGGTCGCCGTCGTCGTCCTCACCGTGGACGGGCTGCGGCACGGCCGCACGCAGCGGCTGGCGCGCCGCCAGCAGGTCGCGATCGACGGTCAGACGACGTCGGCGGTCACGACCGAGAGGCCGTAGTCCCCGAAGGCGACGGAGGCACCCGGGGGCAACCGCACCTGCTGGTCGGCGCCGCAGAGGATCTGCTGCCCGTCGGCGAGCGTGACGACCGTCCCGTTCGTCGAGTGCCGGTCCCTGACCCACAGGCCGTTGCGGTCCACGCCCAGCAGCAGGTGGGTCTTGGAGACGGAGCGGCCGGGGTCGGCGACGCGGATGAGCCGGCAGCCGTCCTCGCCCGGGCGCGGCGTCGGGTTCCGGCCGACGAGGGCCGTGCCCGTGAAGGTGACCCGCTGCCCGTCGGTGAGGTCGACGGTCGCGTGAGACCCGGCGGAGGCCAGCTCCGGCACCTTGCTGCGGGCGGGACGCAGGCGCGTCCGCTCCACCTCCTCGTCCAGCGGCGCGGACGGGAAGGGTACGGACGTCAGCACCTCGTGCGCCGAGGGGACGATGCGGCGCTGGGAGGAGAGGCCGGGAAGGGGGCCCGTGTCGCCGGTCGCGCCCTCCTCGGCGCGGAAGGTCCAGCCGTTCTCGCCCAT
>NZ_CAMPHH010000141.1 GCF_946885855.1 uncultured Actinotalea sp.
GGAGACGGGGCGCCCCGGCTGGTCGGTGGGCGCGACGCCGAGCGACGACCGCCTGGCCGACGAGGAGCTGGCGACGCTGCGCGCCGCGCTGCGCCAGCCGACGCCGGAGCGCGTGTTCCAGCTCAAGCGGGCGATGCTCGCCGGCCTCCCGCAGGCCCCCGCGTGGGCGCTGGCCTGCGGCGATGCCCCCTCCCCGGCGGGCCGACCGTCGTCGGCAGTCTGAGAGAGACGTTTGCGCAGGTGGCTGGATTTTGGATCCGAGATGCGTAATACTCTAGGCGCCCGCCTCGTTCCAGGTGGGGTCGGCTCCGACGGCCCGCGACGACGCGGGCGCGCTGAGGCCCGACGGCAGACGTGGGCCTCCTGACCGAGGCCGGAGCGGTCCTCCGCGCTCGCTGCGGTGGTACCCGATCGAAAGGGTGAGGATGCGCACGACCGAGGTGAGCTTCTACAGCGAGGGCGACCGCGTCGCGGCCCTCTGGCGGACCCCCGACGAGGGCTCCGGGCCCTTCCGGGCGATCGTCCAGGGCCCGGGCTGGCTGGGACTCAAGGACGCCAAGCTCTACGTCCGGTACCACCAGGCCCTGACCGACGCGGGCTTCGCCGTCCTCGTCTTCGACTACCGCGGCTTCGGGGACTCGGCCGGGGACAAGGTGATCTCCCCGGGGCGCCAGCTGCAGGACCTCGTCAACGCGGTCACCTACCTGACGACCCGGGACGACGTCGTCGCGGACGCCATCGGCGTCTTCGGCACCGGCGGCACCGGTGGCGGCAACGCCGTCCTCCTCGCCGACGTCGACCCGCGGGTCAAGGCGGCCGTGAGCCAGGTGCCCGTCGCTGACGGCACGGACTGGCTGCACCGCATGCGCTCGGAGTCCGAGTGGCTGCAGTACCTCAAGGACCTCGCCGCGGACCGCAAGGTGCGCGTCACCGAGGGCCAGGGCCGGATGGTTCACCCGCGCGAGGAGATCATGATCCCGACCGCGGAGCGCAGGACCACGACGGTCAAGGCCGACGTCGACGACCGCATCCCGAGCTCCGTGCCGCTGTCCTGCGCCGAGGAGATCATGGCCTACCGGCCGATCGAGTCGGCCCGCCGGCTCACCACGCCCCTCATGGTCATCGGCGTCGACGGCGACGCGACCACCCCGACGGACCACGCCGTCGCGCTCTACGAGGCCGCCCGCGGCCCCAAGGAGCTGATCATGCAGAACCACACGACGCACTACGCCGCGTACGACCGGTACTGGGAGCAGACGACGCCGCGCATCGTCGCCTGGTTCGACCGCTACGTGCGTCCGGCCGACGTCGTCGTCCGCACCAGCGCCGGCAGCACCGGCGACCACACCGAGACCATGGAGGTCCCCTCATGAGCGTCGACCTGAGACTGTCCGGCGGGACGGTCGCCACCCCGAGCGGCAGCGTGGAGGCGGACCTCCTCGTGCACGACGGCAAGGTCGCCGGCCTGGTCAGCCGCGACACCCCCGTCGACGCGACCACCACGGTCGACGTCACGGGCAGGCACGTGCTCCCCGGCATGGTGGACGTCCACGTCCACACGCGCGAGCCCGGGTACGAGCACAAGGAGGACATCGAGTCGACGTCGCGCCAGGCGGCCGCCGGTGGCGTCACGACGATCTTCGGCATGCCGAACCTCAACCCGCCGACGACCAACGTCGAGACGCTCACCGACGTGTTCGAGCGCTACGCGCGCACCTCGATCGTCGACTGGAACCACAACCCCGCCCCGACGGAGTGGGACGACATCCAGCCGATGGCCGACATGGGCATCAACGCCTACAAGATCTACATGGTCGTCGACACGGGTCGCACGTACCCGCACCCCGCCGGCACCGGCATGCACGACCACGGCCACCTGCTGCGGATGATGGACGAGATCGCCAAGACCGGGAAGCGGTTCATCATCCACCCGCACGACCAGGCGCTCATGGACTACATCGAGGGCGAGATCCTGGCCCGCGGCGAGAACACGCCCCAGGGCTACGCCTCGGCGTACGCGGCGCGCAGCGGCGTCATCTGGGACACCGCGATCGACGTGATCCTGCGGCTCTCCGAGGCGGCGAACTGCCCGATCCACATCGCGCACATCCAGACCAAGCGCTCCATCGAGGCCGTGCGGCGCGCCAAGGCCCGGGGCATCGACGTGACCTGCGAGGTCAACCACTGGGGACCGTTCCTGTCCACCTGGGACGACGTCGAGCGGCTCGGCCCCTACGCCCTGTCGTACTGGGTGCCGGACGAGGGGCGCGAGGCGATCTGGCAGGGCATGCGCGACGGCACGATCGACATGTGCGCCTCCGACCACGCGCCGCACACGCGCGAGGAGAAGGAGGTCGGCTGGACCGAGATGTGGAGCGCCCACACCGGCACGCCGGGCATCCAGTACTACTACCCGCTCCTGCTGGACGCGGTGAACAAGGGGCAGCTCACGCTCGAGCGCGTGGTGGACATGGTCGCGACCCGACCCGCCGCCTCCTTCGGGCTCGGCGGCATCAAGGGCGCGCTGACGGTGGGCGCCGACGCCGACGTCGTCGTCGCCGACCTGGCCTCGCCGTGGACCATCACCCACGACGGCGTCCTGTCCAAGATCGGTTGGACCTGCTACGACGGGCGCGAGATCTCGGCCCGTATCGACCGGACCTACGTCCGCGGCACCGAGGTGTTCGCCGACGGCCAGGTCACCGGCACGCCCGGACACGGCCAGAAGGCCGTCGCGAACCACGGAGGGAAGTGACCATGAAGTTCGGTCTCCTGCTGCCGCACTTCGGCGAGCACGCGAACAAGCACAACATCATCGAAGGCGCCAAGGCCGCCGAGCAGATCGGGTTCGACTCGGTCTGGGTCCGCGACCACCTCGTCTTCGAGCCGCACGGCGAGATGGAGAAGCCCAACCGCGAGTTCTACGACGCTCTCACGGTGCTCACCGCCATCGGTGCGGTCACCGAGAAGATCCAGCTCGGCACGGGCTCGCTCATCCCGTTCCGTCACCCGCTCGTCACCGCCCTCATGGCGGGGACGATGTCGCAGCTCGTCGGTCCCGACCGCATCATCCTGGGCTGGGGCGCGGGCACGTTCGACCACGAGTTCGAGGCGATCGGGTGGGGCGACCTGGACCGCGTCGAGATGGTCCGCTCCAACGCGAAGATCCTCGAGAAGGTCTTCACGGAGAACAACGTCGACTACGACGACGGCGTCTTCTCCTTCAAGGACGTCTCCATCGAGCCGAAGCCGCTGGGCGGCCGCCTGCCGTTCTGGTACTGCGGTGCGACCCCCCGCTCGGCCCGCCTGGCGGTGGAGTTCTGCGACGGCTGGATGCCCGGCCGCATCAGCATGGCGACGCTGCGCAAGCGGGTCGAGACGATGCGCGAGCTGTCGGCGGAGCAGAACAAGACGATGCCCACGGTCGCGATCATCCCGCCCACGAGCATCGAGCGGACCCGCGAGGAGGCGCTCAAGCACGTCAACATCCCCGGCCTGCTCGCGTGGGCGAACAAGGCGAAGTTCGCGGTCAAGCCCCCGTCGGGCCGGTTCGAGACGGCGGAGGACCTCGAGGGCCAGCTCATCGTGGGCAGTCCCGACGAGGCGGTCGAGGAGCTCAAGAAGTTCGAGGCGGCCGGTGTCGAGCACCTCGTCTTCGACTTCCGCTTCAAGTTCGACAAGTGGTTCGACCAGATCGAGCTGCTGGGCACCGAGGTGCTGCCGAAGTTCCGCAGCGCCTGAGCGCAGGCGCCCGACCGCTCGCGGGGGCACGGCCCGCCCGCCCGGCATCGTCCGGGCGGGCAGGGTCGTGCCCCCGAGCCTTGCCCCGCTCCATCCCCTCGTCCCGGAGGAACCATGAGCCCCACGCCGACGACGACGCCCGCACCAGGACGTCCGGGTGCGCCGGCCGCCACGCGGGTCGAGCACGACCTCCTGGGCCCGCGCGAGGTCCCGGCCGCCGCCTACTGGGGGATCCACACCCTGCGCGCGCTGGAGAACTTCCCCGTCACGGGGATCCCGATCGGCCGCTACCCCGTGCTCGTCGACGCGCTGGCCGCCGTCAAGGCGGCGGCCGCGGTGACCAACGTCGCTTGCGGGGCGCTCGACGCGCGGGTCGCGGACGCCGTCGTCGAGGCGTCCCGGGAGATCCGCTCCGGTGCGCTGCGGGACCAGTTCGTCGTCGACGTCATCCAGGGCGGGGCCGGGACGTCCACGAACATGAACGCGAACGAGGTCGTCGCCAACCGGGCGCTGGAGCTCCTGGGCCACGAGCGCGGCCGCTACGACGTCGTGCACCCGATCGAGCACGTCAACCGCAGCCAGAGCACGAACGACGTGTACCCCACCGCGATCCGCCTCGCTCTGCTGCGAGCGGTGGACGACCTCCTCGCGGAGATGACCCGGCTCTCGGCGTCCCTGCAGCGCCAGGCCGGCCGGTGCGCCGACGTGCTGAAGATCGGGCGGACGCAGCTGCAGGAGGCGGTGCCGATGACGCTCGGGCAGGAGCTGGCCGCGTTCGCGACGGCCGTGCAGGCCGAGCGTCGCCCGCTCCTGGACGTCGCCCAGGCGCTGCGTCAGGTCCACCTCGGCGGCACCGCCGTCGGGACCGGTCTGACCGCGCCCGTCGGCTACCGCGAGTCGGTCGTCGACGCGCTCTCCCGGGAGTCGGGGGAGCTGCTGCGGCTCACCGACGACCCGATGGAGGCGACGTGGGGGACCGGGGACCTCGTCCGGCTCTCCGGGGTCCTACGGGGCCTCGCCGTCCGACTCTCGAAGATCAGCAACGACCTGCGTCTGCTGTCCTCCGGGCCGCGCGCGGGCCTCGCCGAGATCCGGCTCCCGGCCGTGCAGGCGGGCTCGAGCATCATGCCCGGGAAGGTCAACCCGGTCATCCCCGAGGTCGTCAACCAGATCGCGTTCGCGGTCATCGGCCGGGACGTCACGGTGACGCTCGCGTCGGAGGCGGCCCAGCTGCAGCTGAACGCCTTCGAGCCGGTCATGGTCGTCTCGCTCCTGGACTCCGCCGAGCAGCTGGGGACCGCGTGCCGCCTGCTGGCCGAGCGCTGCATCGACGGCCTCGAGCCGAACCACGAGCGCCTCACGGAGGGCCTCGAGCGCTCGGTCGGGCTCGTCACCGCGCTGCTGCCGCTCATCGGCTACGAGGCCGCGACGGCGGCGGCGTCCCGCGCGCTGGCGGACGGGACGAGCGTCCTGGCGGCCCTCGAGGAGCACGGCCTCGGCGGCCTGCTGCCGGCGGCGCTGCTCGGCCCGGTGGCCCTGGAACTGTGACCGCCGGGTCGGGGTCAGCGGTGCCGGTGGCGGGGTCCGTGCCCCGCGCCGATGCGGTGCAGCAGCTCGTGGACCGTCTCGTCGTCCATCCGGTAGACCACGAGCCGGCCCTCGCGCTCGGCGCGCACCCAGCCCCGCTCGCGCAGCAGCCGCAGGGCGTGGGAGACCGAGCTGTCGCTCATCCCGACGGTGGCGGCGAGGTCCGAGACGCACAGCCCGCCGGTGCGGTGCAGGGCGAAGAGCAGTCGCAGCCGCGTGGGGTCGGACAGGAGCGCGAAGCGCCCCGCCCAGCCCTCGAGGTCCTCGATCTCCTCGATCGCCACGAGCGCGTCGGCGACGGCGTGCGGGTCGACGTGCTGCGGCCCGGCCTCCTGGTCCGGCTGCGCCACGAGACGAGGGCTCACCGGCCCGCTCCCGTCGCGGTCGCGGCCCGCACGGCCTCCGGCGTCATGCCGAAGGGCAGCTCGAGCCGGTGACGGTGCAGGAGCCCCTCGTCCGCGAGGAGCTCCCCGGTCGGGCCGTCGGCCACGACCGTCCCGACGTCGACGACGACGGCGCGCTCGCAGAGCTCCAGCGCGAGCGGCACGTCGTGGGTGATGACGAGCTGGGTGACCGGCAGGCTGCGGAGCACCTCGACGAGCTCCCGGCGGCCTGCCGGGTCGAGGTTGCTCGTCGGCTCGTCGAGCACCAGGACCTCCGGATCCATGGAGAGCACGGTCGCGACGGCCACGCGGCGGCGCTGACCCAGCGAGAGGTGGTGGGGCGGGCGGTGCTCCACGCCGAGCATCCCGACGGCCGCGAGGGCCGCGTTGACCCGCTGCTCGAGCTCCCTGCCGGTGAGCCCGAGGTTCGCCGGACCGAACGCGACGTCGTCCCAGACCGTGGTGGAGAACAGCTGGTCGTCCGGGTCCTGGAAGACGAGGCCCACCCGGCGCCGCACCTCGGCCAGTCCGGCGCGGTCCCGCGGGTCCAGGCGCAGGCCGCCGACGTCGACCGTCCCCACCCCGCCGGACAGGATGCCGTTGAGGTGCAGCGCGAGCGTCGTCTTGCCGGCGCCGTTGGGCCCGAGGAGGGCGACGCGCTCACCGGCACCGACCCGCAGGTCGACGCCGTGGAGCGCCTGGCGGCCGTCGGGGTAGGCGTAGGCGAGGCCGCGGATGTCGAGCGCGGCCGCCGCGTGCGCCCCCGCGGGTGCGCCGGGCGCCGTCGTCGTCCCGGGACTCATGCCAGCACCTGCCCGAGCGCGAGGGTGAGGACGGCGACGCCCGGCAGGACCGCGGCGAGCGCGGGGTGCGTCGTCGGCGCCGTGCGTGACCGGACGGGCGGGTGCCCGAGCGCCCCGCCCCGGGCCAGCATCGCGAGGTGCACGCGCTCCCCGCGCTCGTAGGTCCGGACGAAGAGCGAGGCGGCGACGCGCGCCGCCGCCCGCAGCCGGGCCCGGCGGCGCGGGGGGATGCCCCGGGCGGCCTGCGCCACCTGGAGACGGTGCAGGTCCTGCCGCACGATGCCCAGGTACCGCACCATGAAGGAGGCGATCGCCACGAGGGTCGCCGGGACCCGGAGGGTGCGCAGGGCGTCGAGCAGGTCCCGGACCGCCGTGGTCCTGGCGAGGACGATCGACGCGACGACGCCGAGTGTCGCCTTGGCGAGGATGTTCCACCCCGCGAGGAGCCCGGCCGTGGACAGGCTCAGGCCGAGGACGTCCGTGCGCGGCCCCAGCGCGACGAACGGCAGGACGAGCGCGAAGGTCACGAAGGGCAGCTCGACCGTCATCCCGCGCAGCACGGTCGGCGCGGGCAGCCGCGCGGCGACGACCGCGGCCACCGCCAGCGTGGCGTACACGCCGAACGCCCAGAACCGGTCGGCCGGCGTCGCGACGACGACGAGGAGGAAGGCCAGGTGGGCGAGGAGCTTCGCCGTGGCGGGGAGGCCGTGGACGAGCGACGGTGGCGCGTCGTGCCGGGCCGGGGCGACGAGGGGCCGGGTCGCCGCCGCGGCGGTGTGCCGGTGCAGCACGGTCTGGGTCGACACGGTGCCCGCTCCCTCAGGCCCGTCCGGCCGGGACCGCGACGGCCGCGCGCGGCCGGCCCGCGAGGCGGACGACGGCGAGCCCCACGGCCCACGTGACCGCCGCCCCGACGAGGCCGGCCGCCCAGACCGGGATCCCGCCGACCTCGCCGTACTCCGCGAGCACGAAGGTGCCCAGGAGGTGGTCCTGCGCCGTGCCGAGGAAGCCGGTCTGCTCGGCGACGTGCTCGAGGCCGTCGGGGGAGGGGCTCGCCAGCGGCGCGCCGACGACGACGAGCAGGAAGGCGGCGGTCGCGAGACCGGCCAGGAGGGCGCGGCGGCGGGGCCGGCCGGCGGGGCGGTCGCCCGCCGCGGCGGTGGCTCCGGCCGCCGGCGAGAGCGGCTCGCCCGACGCCGTGGTGAGGACGGGGCGCAGCCCGCGGGCGGCGTGGACGAGGTCCGGCCGGACCGCGACGACGGCGCTCACGGTCACGGCGGTGATGACGGCCTCGCCGACGCCGATGAGGGCGTGCCAGCCGAGCATGCTCGCCGTGAGGGCGCCGAGCGGGACGGGGGCGGCGCCGCCCGCCGCGTAGAGGGCGACGAAGACCGCGGCCGCGGCGAGGACGGAGGCGAACGCGCCCAGCGCCGCGGCCGGGACCGCGGACCGGGGCGAGCGGGGGAGGACGCGCAGCGTCGCCCGCATGACCAGCCACGCGACCGCCACGGCGACCACCCCGAGCAGGGTGATGTTCGTGCCCAGGGCGGTGAGGCCGCCGTCGGCGAAGAGGAGTGCCTGGACCAGGAGGACGACGGAGACGGCGAGGATCGCCGTCCACGGCCCCACGAGGGCGGCCGCCAGCGCGCCGCCCATGAGGTGCCCGCTCGTGCCGACGCCGACGGGGAAGTTGACCATCTGCCCGGCGAAGACGAAGGCCGCCGTCATCCCCGCCAGGGGGATGGTGCGCTCGTCGAGCTCGTGCCTGCCGCGGTGCAGCGCGATGCCGATCGCGGCCGCCGCCACGGCGCCCGTCGCGAGGGAGGTGGGGGCGTCGAGGAAGCCGTCGGGGACGTGCACGGGGACCTCCGGGGAAGCGCGGGGAGGATCACGGCTATGTGATCGTGTATCCAACATATGCACGTCTGAGCGGATGTTCAAGTGTCCACGGTGCCGCGGCTTGGCCGAGGTCGGCCGAGGGTGTATCTATGTATCCAAGATACGGGTGCATCGACGCGCCCGTGCGCCCGCGTCGTCGCGGGCGTCGCCGACCGGGCCGGCGCACGCCGGTGGGAAAGGTGGTGCCGCCTTGGCCGAGATCTCCCGTCGGGAACGGATCGTCGCCTACGCGACCGGAGGCTTCGGCCTCAGCATGAACGCGATCCTCTACCTGCTCGTCCCGCTGCGGGCCGCCGAGCTCGGCGCGAGCATCGGCGTCATCGGTCTCCTCGTGGGAGTGAAGGCGCTCGCCGAGACCGTGCTCTCCGTGCCGATCGGCGCGTTCATGGACCGGCGGGGCCCGCGCCTCGCGCTGCTCATCGGGACGCTCGGCACGGCGGTGATCGGACTCGCGATGGCGTTCGCGCCGTCCGTCCTCCTGCTCTTCGTGCTCCAGCTGGGGATGGGCGTCGTCCGGCCGCTCGGGTGGGTGGG
>NZ_CAMPHH010000142.1 GCF_946885855.1 uncultured Actinotalea sp.
GGGCAGCAGCGGCGCACCGAGCCACCGGTCCGCCTCCGTCCCGCTCGCCCCACGCGCCGCGTCGGTCCGGGTCACGTGCCGTCCTGCACGACGCACACCCCGCCGAGCCGCAGCGCCAGCTCCTGGGCGACCGCGACGCCGTCGTCGCCTGCGGCGCCCCACGGGGCCAGGGCCTCGACCCACCAGAACGGGGGGTGCCAGTCGACGACGGCCGACGCCGCGGGGCCGGGCAGGAGGCGTGCGACCTCGGCGGCGTCGTCGGCCTGGAGCGGCTGGTGCACCGACAGCACGGGGCGCGCCGCGCCGGGGTCCTGCGTGCCGTCGGCGGCGGTCTCGACCCGGCACAGCTGATGGACCGCGCCACCGTCGAGCGTGCGCAGGCCGAGCCGGCCGTCGATTGCGGCGCCGGCCTCGACGAGTGCGCGGGCGTCGGGCGGGACGGGGCTCAGGACGACGATCTCACGGGGCACGGCTCGCTCCCTCCGGGTGGGACGCAGCAGGGGACGCAGCAGGGGACGCCGCGGGTGACGACGCAGACGACTGCTCAGGTGACCGCTCGGGGAACAGCGCGACCTGGACCAGGCGCGGGCGGTCGCCGCGGCGCAGCAGGGAGCCGCGGCCGGGCGGCAGCTGCTCGGCGTACACGGCCGGGAAGACCTGGCCCTCGCTGCGCTCGCCGGCCATGAGGAACCCGCTGCCCCCCGTGTCACGCACGGCCTGGAGCACCGGGTCGTACAGCGCGCGGGACGCTCCCGCGACGGGCCGGGTGAGGACGACGTGCAGCCGCAGGTCGCGCGCGGCGGGCAGGAACGGCAGGAGGGGCCGCAGCGGGTCCGTCCCGCCGGAGGCGAGGATGTCGTAGTCATCCACCACGACGACGACGCGGGGACCGAGGGTGGCCGCCGGGCCGCCCGCGGCGAGGCCGGCGGTCCGCTTCTCGAGCTCGGTCGCGATCGCGGTCGACAGGCCGAGCGCGAGCTGGCCGTTGGTGGCCCGACCACCCAGGTACGCCTCCGGCGTGACCGCCGCCAGCCCGCCGCGCACGTCGTACAGCGCAATCACCAGCTCGTCCGGCGTGGCGCGGTCCACGAGCCCGCCGATGAGGCCGCGCAGCAGCGTCGTCTTGCCGCAGCGCGCGTCGCCGAGGACGAGGAGGTGCTGGTCGCGGCCCGCGAGGTCCAGCAGGGCCGGGCCCATGGTGTCCTGGCGCAGGCCGACGGGGACCAGGTCGGGCTCGTCGAGCGCGTCGGGCAGCTCGACGGGGTCGAGCACGTCGGGCAGCAGCCGGATCGGCGGGGCCGCGGGGCCGCCCCACTCCTGCGCGGAGCGGCGGGCCAGGTCCTCGAGCGCGGCGCCGACCGACTCGACGTCGGTGGGCACGCCGTCGGCCCGCCGGCGTGCGTCGGCCGCCCCCCGTCGGGTCGACCCCTCCGTCGCCGCGCCCACGGGCAGCGCGACCTGGGCCAGCAACTGGTCGTCCGTGAGCACCCGGCCGGGCTGGTCGGCGCGGATCGTCGCGGCGAGCTTGCGGGCGATCGAGGAGTCGGCCGGGTCGTTGAGGCGCAGCTCGACTTTGGTGCCGATGAGGGGCTGGGTCGCCAGGCGGAGGTCGTTCCACCGGGTCATCGCCGCGACGACGTGGATGCCGAAGCCGCCGCCGCGCTGGAGCAGCTCGGTCAGCGGCTCGTCCAGCTCCTCGAAGTCGGAGCGCACGCCCCCGATGCCGTCGACGACGAGCACGACGTCGGCCGCGGCCAGCTCCGGCACCCGACCCTCGGCGTGCCGGGCCCGCAGGACGGCGAGCGAGTCGATCCCGTGGGTGTCGAACACCTGCTCACGGTGGGCGAGCATGCCGTGCAGCTCCTCCAGCAGGCGGCGCAGGCGGTCCCGGCTCGAGCGCGTCGCGACGCCGCCCACGTGCGGGAACCCGGCGATGCGGCCGAGGCCTCCGCCGGTGAGGTCCATGCCGTAGACGGCGACCTGCCGCGGCGTGTGCGTCAGGGCGAGCCCGGCGACGAGCGTCCACAGCAGCGTCGTGCGGCCGGACTGGGGCGCCCCGACGACGCCGACGTGCCCGCCCGCGCGCGTGAGGTCCAGCAGCCACGGCTCCTGCCGCTGCTTCGCCGGGTCGTCGACCAGCCCCAGCGGTGCCACGAGGTGACCGGGCTCCCCGGCGCGAGGGAGGACCTCCCCCAGGGTGAGCCGTGCCGGCAGCGGCTCGAGCCACACGGGCCGGGTGGGCGCTGCCGCCGTGGCGAGCTGCCGGACGACGACGTCGACGATCGACGGCCCCGTCGAGGGCCGGACCAGCTCGGGCTCCCCGCCCGTGCCGGGCCGCTCGAGGCCGTTGGCCGCGAGCACGCCGTGGTGCACGGGCAGCAGGAGCGGGCGACGCAGCTCGTCGTCGGGGTCGGGCTCCGGCTCGGCCTGCGCCTGCACCGGACCGGACACGAACCCGGCGCGGAACCGCTGGTAGACGGTCGTGTCGACCTTGAGGTAGCCGAAGCCGGGGATCGCGGGCAGGTGGAACGCGTCGGGGGTGTCCAGCACGACCGAGCTCTCCGCCTCGGAGAACGTGCGCAGCCCCACCCGGTAGGACAGGTAGGTCTCCAGGCCGCGCAGCTTGCCGGCCTCGATCCGCTGGCTCGACAGCAGCAGGTGCATCCCGATGGACCGGCCGATGCGCCCGATCGTCAGCAGCAGGTCCACGAAGTCGGGGTCCGCCGTGAGCAGCTCGCCGAACTCGTCGATGACCAGGAGCAGGTGCGGCAGCGGCGGCAGGTCGGGCCGGGTGGCGCGCAGCTCGCGGTAGTGCGTGATCGACGGGGAGCTGCCCGCGTCCCGGAGCACCTGCTGGCGGCGCACGACCTCCCCGGCGATGCTCGCGCGCGCCCGTTCGGTGAGCCCGGCGTCGTCCGCGAGGTTGTCGATGATGCCCGCGACGTGCGGCAGGTCCGTGAACGGCGCGAACGCCGCGCCGCCCTTGTAGTCGACGAGGATCATCGCGAGGTCCTCGGGCGGGTGGGAGATCGCCAGCGCCGCGACCAGCGTGCGGAGCATCTCCGACTTGCCCGAACCGGTCGCGCCGACGCACAGGCCGTGCGGGCCCATGCCGAGCTGCGCGGACTCCTTGAGGTCCAGCAGCACCGGCCGCCCGGTGTCGTCGACCCCGATCGGCACCCGCAGGAAGTCCCGCGGCGAGCGGGCCTGCCACGTCCGGCCGAGGTCGATCGCGCCGACGTCCTGCACCCCGAGCAGGTCGGTGATGCCGATCGGCGCGGCGGCGCCCTCCTCGGCCACGTCGACGGCGCTGAGGCGCAGCGGCGCGAGCGCCCGGGCGAGGCCCTCGACGAGGGCGGGCGGGACGTCGTCGACGGCGGCGCGGACGGGCTCGGCGTCCTCGGTGCGCAGGTCCTCGACGACGACGCCGCCCGTCGCGTCGACCGTGAGGCGCACCGCGGTCTCGGACGGCTCGTGCAGCCGGTCGGCCAGCACGTGGACGACGGTGATGCCGAGGTCCCCCAGGCCGACGGACGCGTCGGGCACGGGCAGGGCCGACGCGACCGCGCCGTGCTCGTCGGCGACCACCACGAGCCGCGGCAGGTGCACTGCAGCCCTGCCTCCCGCACCGCCCGCGCCGCGCTGGGACCGCGCGAGGGCCTGCACGCGGTCCGTCAGGTCGGCCCCGAGCACGCGCGCCAGGCGGCCCAGGTCCGGCGCTACCCGGCGCGCCGCGGCGGGACCGTCGAAGAGGCCGTCGTCGACGGCGTGCGGCAGGGTGCCCAGCCAGTGCCAGTCGGCGACGCGCTCGGCAGGGTAGGCGGCCGCGAGGTGGACGTCCTCCGGGGCGTGCAGCGCCGCCGTCTGCGCGACGAGCGCGCGCACCACCGCGAGGCACTGCTCGCGCGGGCCGACGACGGCGACCTCGCCCACCCGGTCCAGGGGGACGGTGACGGGCATCTGCTGGACGGTCGTGTGCCGGCGGCGCACGCCGTGGGCCTCGGCGACCATCGCGGGGTCGAACGGCTGGGTCGGGTTCGGGTCGGCCGGCACCCGGATGTCGAACCAGGGCCGGTCCCCCACGCCGACGCGCACGTCGAGCACGTCGCGGTCGGTGCGACGCCGCTCCCACCGCCGTGCGGGGTCGCGCACGACGTCGACGAGCGCGCTCGGGTCGGGGTGCACGGCGCGCGCGGTGTCCCGGGCGGCGGCCTCGGCGGCCCGCAGGTCCGCGCGCACCGTCTCCAGGTGGTCGAGGTACCGCTCGCGCTGGGTCCGCCGGTTACGCGCCTGCGTGCCGCGCTGGCTCAGGGCCATCCCGACGCCGCCGACGAGCGCGACGACGAGGATGAGGATCGCGACCATGACGAAAAGCGGGTTGTTCCGCAGCACCAGCATCATCGTCATGGAGCCCATCGCCCCGATCACGGGGAAGAGGGACTGCATCGCGGTGCTGCCGCCCGCGGCGTCCGCGATCTGCGGTGGCGCGGCGAGGTCGACCGGGGCCGGCCGGTCGAGCGGTCGCACGACGCGCGCCGGCCGGTGGACGAGGGTCCTCATGCGCGCACCGCCAGCTCGAGCGCGCCCGCGGCGAGGGACGCCACGGCCCGGCGGGTGGGCAGCGCGAGCGGTGCGCGTCCGGCGCCGACGGCGTCGCGTCGGCGCACGCGCCGACGGTCCGCCCGGGCGGGCGCTGCCCACCCGCCGCGTCCCAGGACGTGGTCGTGCGGGACGGTGTGGACGGCGACCGGCAGGTCGAGCGCTCCCAGGGCGCGGCGGGCGAGGTCGTCGGTCGGGCCGGCGGTGCCGCCGATGTCGACGAGGACGAGGCCCGTCCCCGCGCCGGCGGGCAGGTGCGGCGCGAGGTCGGCCAGCAGGCCGAGCGCGGCCTCCACGTGGGGCCGGTCCGCGCGCGCGACGAGGAGGACGGCGTGGTGTGCGTCGACCGCGTCGGCGAGGTCCCGGTGACCACCGTCGCGCCCGGCGCCCCGGACGCCCCAGTCCGTGAGGACGACGTCGAAGAACCGGCCCACCGGGTCCACCGCGGCCCGCCAGGCCGGCGGCGTGACGCCGTCGTCGCCCCGCGCGCTGCCGGCCCCGAGCACGCTCGCGCCCGACACCGCCTGCGGCAGCGCCTCGCGCGCCGCCGCGGCGGTCACGACACCCGCGGTCCGACCCAGGCTCCGGTGCAGCGGCAGCGGGTCGCCGACACCGAGCACCGCGGCGAGGCCGCCGTCGCCCCGGGCGGCGTCGACGGCGAGGACGCCGCGGCCGCGCCGTCGGGCGAGCAGCCCCGCGACCAGCCCGGTGACGGTCGTCGTCCCGGAACCACCCCCGACCCCGACGACGGCGACGCGGCGGCTCGTGGACACGGGACGGCGCAGCGCGGCGTCGGCCTCGGTGAGGTCACGCGCGACGGCCGTCGAGCCGAGCAGCGCCCGGCCCAGGGCGTCGGCGGTGAGGGCGCGCGCGGGCGTCACCCGAAGGTCCCCAGCAGGTCCCCGTACACGCCGAGCACTCCCAGCAGCAGCGGGAGCAGCGCGAGCACGGCGAGCAGCTCGAGCCGGTCCCCCAGGCGGCGCAGGCGGGCGCGCTGCTGGCCGGAGGGCTGAAGACCCGCCGCGATCGCGACGAGCAGGGCGGCCCCCAGAGCGGTCGCCGCCAGGAGGGGGGTCCCGACGTCCAGGAGCGGGCCGTCCGCGACGGGGGCGACGAGGTCCCCGAACGCGCCGGACGCAGCGAGGAGCAGCGCCACGGCGACGGCCAGGACGGGCACGCCGACGGCCGCCCACAGCAGCACGACCTGCCGGCGCAGCGGGAGGCTGCGCGTGCGCAGCGCGACGACGACGAGCGCGACCACCCCGAGCCAGACCGCGCCGAGGTCGTCGACGAGCAGGAGGCCCGCGGCGGACGGCGCGAGCGCGACGACCACCGCCAGGGTGCTCCAGGTCAGGGCGCCGTACGCGTGGTCGAGGGTGGCGTGGACGCGGTCGCGCGCGGGCAGCTCGGCGCCGTCCAGGACCGCGTCGTCGAGGCCGGTCAACCCGGCGGTCACCATGGCGTACCAGGGCAGGAGGCCCACGACGACCACCGCGAGGACGACGACGAGCGCGTCGGCCGTGACCGTCGGCAGGCCGAGCCCGAGGAGCAGGTGACCGCCCGTGAGCACCAGTCCCAGCGCACCCCCGGCGAGCGCGCCGCGGTCGCGCCGGCCGACACCCACGGCGACGGTGAGGACCACCCACGCCAGCAGGAGCCCGAGCCGCGCACCGACCGGCAGACCCGCCCCGCCGATCGTCAGCGCGAGCGCCATCGGGACGGCCGGACCGAGCGCCGCCGCGGTGAGGACGAGCCAGGGGTAGCGGCGTCGCCCGCGCCCGTCGACCGCTGCCGCGACGGCGAGCGTCAGCGCGACCACGCCGAGCACGACGGGTGCGAGGTCGGGAGTGAGCAGGGCGAGCGCGGCGCCCGCCACGGCCGCCAGGACACCCACGGCGACGGCCGCGAGCCGCTGCCGGGCGGTCACGTCCCAGCGGTCGGCGCGCGCGCCGAGGGCCTCGGCCGCGGCATCGGTGACGTCCGCGACCTGCGGCGGGGGCGGCGCGTGGGCCGCGCGGACGACGCGCAGCACCTCCCCGTCGGGCACGCCCTGCTCGGCGCAGTCCCGCGCGAGGTCCAGCGGCTCCCCGGTGACGCGGACGAGCTCGACGGCCTGCGGCGTCGTCGTCGTGCGCTCGCCGAGGAGCTCCAGGAGCTGCGGCAGCATCGTGGCGAGCCGCTCGTCGGAGGGCACGACCACCTCCGCGCGCCGCTCGGCGCCGACGAAGGTCAGGCGCGTGAAGCGGCTCACCGGTCACCTCCTGCGTCGAGCGTCAGCGGCGCGGCGGCCGGGTCCGCCGGCGCGCTCGCGGGCGCACCGGCCGGCGCGGTCCCGCCGCGCAGCGACCCGGCGTTGGCCTGGAAGAACGACCACCCGGCGCACCCGGCGCACGCCACCGCGGCGACGACGACACTGCCGATCAGGCGCTTGACGTTGTCGTTCGTCGTCCGGCGGTGCCGCAGGTCGCCGTGCAGGAAGGCGGCGCGCAGCCGCGCGCGGTGCACGCGCGCGGACTCCAGCAGGATCGCGTCACTGTTCTGGGCCACGCAGCACCTCCCCCGGGTCCTGCCCCGTGGCGTCGAGCAGCGACCGCACCCGGTCCCGGCCGATCGCGTCGACGACGGCGTCCAGGACGGGCCAGCCCGGCTCGGTGAAGCTCCCGAGCGGGAACCACAGCGCGGGCGTGCGCGGGCGGCCGAGGACGCGGGCGCCGAACCGCTCGGCGAGGTCGCCGACGTCGAGGCCGAGCTGCCGCACGCCCGCGGGGCCGACGAGCATGCCGAGCGGGGTGGGCGGCGCCTCGAGCACGGAGGGGAACGTGAGATCCCGCCGCCCGGTCCGCCCGAGGACGAAGCCGAAGAGCGGCATCTGCGCGACGGCGAGCTCGCGGGCGAGGTCCGGCAGGCGCTCGACGGCCGTGCGGGCAGCGTCGCTGCCGGGCGCGCCGACCGAGACCGCCAGCTGGGTGGTCTCCTCCAGCCCGTGCTCGGTGCGCGCCGTGCGGACCAGGCCGGTGAGCGGCCGCTGCGGGGTGCCGGCGACGGTCACGAGGGTCTCGCGCGGCATCCGCCGCCGGGCGAGCTCGGTGAACGCGGTGCGGTCCCAGCGGACGACGGCGGGCTCATGGGCGCCCCAGCCCCGCGGGGCGTCACCGGTGAGGTGCCGCGACAGGAGCTCGGCCGTGCCGCCGAGCAACGTCGTCCCGGCGGCCTTGTGCCGGACGGAGACCGACAGCACGAGCTGGACGGCCTCGGCGGGTTCGGGGCGCAGGTAGCGGACCGCGACGTCCTCGGGGGAGGTGACCGGCGGGACCCGCACGGCGTCGGAGATCCGCTCCAGTCGACGGCCGTCGAGGCCGTCCCGCAGGGTTCCGTCCGTGCCGCGGACCACCCAGAACCCCCGGGCGTCCCGCAGCGCCTGGCGCATCGGGTAGGTCAGGCGGGTGACCTCGTCGCTGACGAGCAGCACGGGCCGGCCCGCGGCGGCGGCCTGGACGAGCAGGTCGGCCCGGCTCTGCGAGAGGTACGCGATCTCGGCGCGCGTCTCGGTCATGACGAGATGGCCGTCGGAGCGGTCCACGGCGGGGTGCGTCGCCTGCGCGGCGGCCGCGCCGGCGTCGCCCGCGGCCGGGCCGGCGCTCACGAGGGCCCCTCGAGCTCGAGCAGCAGCTCGCGGTTGCCGATCCGCACGGACCCACCGGGCGCGACGGCGACCTCCGCGGTCTCGGTCACGGGCCGACGGCCGTCCGCGTCGGCGACGGAGGTGCCGTTGGTCGACCCCCGGTCCAGCACCCAGCAGGTCCGGCCGTCCCACCGCAGCTGCGCGTGCGTCTTGGAGACCGACCGCGCGAGGTCGTTGACGGGCACGAGCGTGCCGATCTCCTCACCCGGCCGCGGCTCGGGGCTGCGGCCCAGCAGGGCCGTCCCGCGCACTTCGAACCGCTGCCCGTCGTCCAGCCGGAGGACCAGGACGCCCGCAGTGGGCACCGGGGGGACGCTCGCGCGCGCCGGCCGCAGGACGGTCGTCTCCGGCACGGCGCCCCCCGACGACACCGTGCGCGGGGCGAGGGGCGTCGCGAGCACGGCGGGCTCCGGGGGCGCAGGCAGCGCTCCGGGCACCGCGTGCGGAGTGGGCACCTCGTGCGCAAGCGGCACCGCAGGTCCCGGGGCCGCCGAGGCCACGGGTCGGTGACTGCCGAACGGGTTGCCGCTGGCCACGGGGCGTGGGCGCGGCGCACCCGGCACGATGGGCCGAGGGCGCGGCCGGTTGTCCGCGGCCTCGGCCCATCGT
>NZ_CAMPHH010000143.1 GCF_946885855.1 uncultured Actinotalea sp.
GGCCGAGGACGCGCCCGCTGAGCCCGCCCCCGACGCGGAGCCCGCGCCCGAGGGCGACGCCTCGGCGCAGGTCCCGCCCGGGATGGAGCTGCACACGGACCGGACCGGCTTCTCGGTGGCGGTCCCGCAGGGCTGGCGGGTCGAGCGGGACGGCCCGCGGGTGTCCTTCCGGGACCCGCAGTCGCGGGCCTACCTCATGGTCGACCAGACGGACTCGCCCGCCCCCGACCCCGTCGCCGACTGGCAGCAGCAGGAGCCGGCGGTCGCCGACCGGCTCGAGAACTACGAGCGTCTGGGGCCGATCGAGGCGGTCGACTTCCGCGGGTGGGAGGCGGCCGACTGGGAGTTCGTCTTCGGGCCCGGTCAGAGCACGCGCGTCCTGAACCGCAACGTCGTCACCGCGCCGGACCAGGCGTACGCGCTGTACTGGTCGGTGCCCGCGTCCCGCTGGGAGGAGCTGCTGCCGGTCCACGAGCAGGTGGTCGGGAGCTTCGAGCCGGCACCCTGAGCGTGGGCGAGCGACCGGGACCGCTCCGGCCCGCGGGGTCGGTAGGCCGGAGTCACGCCGGAGCCGGATGACCAGCACGCCGGGCAGGAGCTCGACGACGGCGACGAACCGGGTCCAGGCATCGAGGTCGCGGTCGTCCAGCCACCGGGTCCCCGGGCGCGCATCTTCACAGATGGTTGACTCTACAAGTAAATCCTCCTACCCTGAAGTTGTCGCTTCAACCAAACAGGAGGGCATCATGATCCCCATCGACGTCTCCGGGACCAGGCTATGACCGACCTCCTGCCCGCACGGACGGACGTCGGCACCGTCGCCCTCCACGTCGAGGATCTGGCCGGGATGTCCGCCTACTACCGCCAGGCACTCGGCCTGGTCACGGTGTCGGAGGGCGACCGCACCGTCGTCCTCGGTCGGGGCGGCACCGCCGTCGTCGAGCTGCGACACACCCCGGGCCTTCCGCGGCCCGGCCGGCAGCAGGCCGGCCTGTTCCACACGGCCGTCCTCTTCCCCACCCGGTCCGACCTCGCCGCGGCCGTGCTCACCGCCGCACGGCATCCGGGCTCGCAGTACGTCGGCAGCGCCGACCACCTCGTCAGCCAGGCCTTCTACTTCACCGACCCCGAGGGCAACGGCATCGAGCTGTACTGGGACCGGGACCGCCGCGCCTGGCGCTGGGAGAACGGCCAGGTCGCGATGGACTCCCGCTACCTGGACCCGCAGGCGTTCCTCGCCGAGCACCTCACCGAGGACGCCGTCGCCGGCCTCACCTCAGCCCCCGCGCAGGTCGGCCACGTCCACCTGCAGGTCGGCGAGCTCGACGCGGCGCGCGACTTCTACGTCGCGACCCTCGGCTTCGAGCCCACCGCGAGCCTGCCCGGTGCCCTCTTCGTCAGCGCCGGCGGCTACCACCACCACCTCGCGATGAACACCTGGAACAGCCGAGGCGCCGGGCCCCGCGCCTCGACCCTCGGGCTGGGCGAGGTCACCATCACCGTGCCCGACCGGGAGGACCTGGACGCCGTCGCGGACCGCCTGCGCACCCGGGGCGTCATCGTCGCCGACGACGGCGCGACGCTCCGCACCGAGGACCCCTGGCGCAACGCCGTCGCGCTGACCGTGGGAGCGGGCTGAGGTCGCGGCTGTCGCCGAGCGCGGCGGGAGAGGCGAGAGTGGGGGCATGCCGAACCGTCTCGCCCGCAGCACCAGCCCCTACCTGCAGCAGCACGCCGAGAACCCGGTCGACTGGTACGAGTGGGGCGAGGAGGCGTTCGCCGAGGCGCAGCGCCGCGACGTCCCGCTGCTGATCTCCGTCGGCTACGCCGCGTGCCACTGGTGCCACGTCATGGCCCACGAGTCGTTCGAGGACGAGGCCACGGCCGCGCTGATGAACGAGGGCTTCGTGAGCGTCAAGGTCGACCGCGAGGAGCGGCCCGACGTCGACGCCGTCTACATGGAGGCGACGCAGGCGATGACCGGCCACGGCGGGTGGCCCATGACCGTCTTCGCCACGCCCGACGGCGAGCCGTTCTACTGCGGCACCTACTACCCGCCCCGGCCGGCGCACGGCATGCCGTCCTTCACCCAGGTCCTCGAGGCGATCGCCGACGCGTGGGCGAGCCGCCGGTCCGAGGTCGTGGCCAACGCCGCCGGCGTCCGCGAGGCCCTCGCGCAGCGCCCGCCCGTCGCGCCCGACGCCGGACCGGTCACCCCGGAGCTCCCCCGCACGGCCCTCGCCGCCCTGGAGCGGCAGTTCGACGCGGCGCGCGGCGGGTTCGGCGGTGCGCCGAAGTTCCCGCCGTCGATGCTGCTCGAGTGGCTGCTGCGCCACTCCGCCCGGACGGCCGCGACCCGCGTCGCCGCGCTCACAGCGGACCCGTCGCTGAGCAGCGGGGCGCCCTCCCCCGCCGACGACCCGGCTCTGGCCATGGCCGAGCGCACGCTCGAGGCGATGGCCCGCGGCGGGATGTACGACCAGCTCGGCGGGGGCTTCGCCCGCTACTCCGTCGACGCGGACTGGGTCGTCCCGCACTTCGAGAAGATGCTCTACGACAACGCCCTGCTCCTGCGCGTCTACGCCCACGGGTGGCGCCAGACCGCCTCTCCCCTGGCCGCGCGCGTCACGACGGACACCGCCGATTTCCTGCTGCGCGAGCTCCGGACCGCCGAGGGCGGCTTCGCGTCCTCCCTCGACGCGGACAGCCTCGACGACCACGGCCACCCCGTGGAGGGCGCCTACTACGTCTGGACCCCGGCGCAGCTCACCGAGGTCCTCGGCGACGACGACGGCGCCTGGGCCGCCGACCTCCTGGGCGTCACCCCGGCGGGGACGTTCGAGCACGGCAGCTCCGTGCTCCAGCTCCGGACCGACGTGCCGGCCCAGGAGGAGCAGCGCTGGACGTCCGTCCGGGAACGGCTCCTCACCGCCCGCGCCCGTCGCGCCCGGCCCGGGCGCGACGACAAGGTCGTCGCCGGCTGGAACGGGCTCGCGATCGCGGCGCTGGCGGAGGCCGGCGCGCTGCTGGACCGGCCCGACTGGGTCGACGCCGCCCGGGACGCGGCGCGCCTGCTGCTGGACCTGCACGTCGTGCCCGGGCCGCACGTGCGCCTGGCCCGCACCTCCCGCGACGGCGTCGTGGGCACCGCGCCCGGGGTGCTCGAGGACTACGCGCACCTGGCCGACGGCCTGCTCACCCTCACCCAGGTCACCGGCGAGACCGCGTGGGCCGCGCACGCCCAGGCGCTGCTCGACTCCGTGCTGGCGCGGTTCGGCGACGGTGCGGGCGGGTTCTTCGACACCGCGGAGGACGAGACGGACGACGTGCTCCTGCACATCCGCCGGCCCCGCGACGTCGGCGACGGCCCCACGCCGGCGGGCCAGTCGGCCGCCGCGGGTGCGCTGCTGACGTCGGCCGCCCTCACCGGGTCCAGCGCGCACCGGGCAGCGGCCGAGGCGGCCCTGGCCGAGCCCGCCGCCGTCGGCGTCCGCATCCCCCGCGCGGCCGGCTGGGCGCTGGCGGTCGCGGAGGCGCTGCTGGACGGGCCGCGCGAGGTCGCCGTCGTCGGGCCCGCCGACGACGAGCGCACCCGCGCCCTGCTGGCGGAGGCACGGCGCACGGCCGCACCGGGCGCCGTCGTCGTCGCGGGTGCACCGGGGGGCGACCCCGGACCCGTCGCGCTCCTGGCGGACCGGCCGCTCGTCGACGGCGCGCCGGCCGCGTACGTCTGCCGCGGCTTCGTGTGCGAGCGCCCGGTGACGGACCCTGCCACGCTGCGCGCCCAGCTGCGCGCCTGACCACCCCGCCGTCGAGTCCGCCGGTCGACGTCGACTCCGCCGGTCGCTCCCGGCGGACTCGACGCATCCCGGCGGACTCGACGGTGGGCGCGCCTCACAGGGTGGTCGGACGGCCTGTGCGGTGACCGTTCCCGCGCGGTAACAGCCCCGGAACCGGCCCCGAACAGCGGCTTCCTAGCGTCGGGCGCACGGTCGGCCTCCCGGCCGGCCCCCGCCCGCCGACGCAGGAGGACGCCATGTCCGCTCCGACGCTCAGCACCCCGCCCGGCACGACCACCCCTGGCTCGACCGCGACCCCGAGCCCGACCCCCACGGACCCGGCCACGACCGACGTCGTCGTCCGCCGCCGCGGCCGTTGGATCGACCACTGGGAGCCGGAGGACCCCCACTTCTGGGAGCACGGCGGCCGCCGGACGGCCCGGCGCAACCTCCACCCGTCGATCTTCGCGGAGTTCCTCGGGTTCGCGATGTGGGCGTCGTGGAGCATCGTCGTCCCGCAGCTCGCGTCGGTCGGCTTCACCCTCACCGTGAACCAGCAGTTCTGGCTCATCGCGCTGCCGAGCCTCGTCGGGGCCACGCTGCGCATCCCGTACACGTTCGCCGTCCCGCTGTTCGGCGGGCGCAACTGGACGATCATCTCGGCGCTGCTCCTGCTCCTGCCCGCGAGCGCGCTGGCGTTCGTCGTCACCCGCCCCGAGACGTCCTTCGCGACGCTCATGGTCGTCGCGGCGCTCGCCGGCCTCGGCGGCGGCAACTTCGCCTCCTCGATGGCGAACATCTCGTTCTTCTACCCCGAGCGGGAGAAGGGCAAGGCCCTGGGCCTCAACGCCGCCGGCGGCAACATCGGCACGGCCGCGGTCCAGCTCGCCGTGCCGATCGTCATCGTCCTCGGGGCCGGCCTGCACCTGGAGCGCGCCGGGCTGATGTTCGTCCCGCTCGTCGTCCTCGCCGCCGTGTGGGCGTGGCGCCGCATGGACAACCTCGCCGGTGCCAAGAGCGACTACCGGTCCTTCGGCGCGGCGGTCCGGCACCGGCACACGTGGTTCCTGTCCTTCCTCTACATCGGGACGTTCGGCTCGTTCATCGGCTTCTCCGGGGCCTTCCCCACCCTGCTCGCCACGCAGTTCCCGGCGGTCGCGCTGAGCGTCGCGTTCCTCGGCGCGCTCGTCGGCTCCCTCGCCCGTCCGTCCGGCGGCATGCTCGCCGACCGCATCGGCGGGGCGCGCGTCACCATCGCCTCCTACCTCGTCATGGCGCTCGGCACGCTCGGCGCCATCGCGTCCCTGCGCGGCGGCACCTTCTGGGGCTTCCTCCTGTCCTTCCTCCTGCTCTTCGTCGCCACGGGCGTCGGCAACGGGTCGGTCTACCGGATGATCCCGGCGGTCTTCCAGGTGGGCGCCGCCGACGCCGACGACGCCGCCCGTCGCCGCAAGGCCGCCGCGGGCTGCATCGGCATCGCCGGGGCGGTCGGCGCGTTCGGCGGGTTCCTCATCCCCCGCGGGTTCGCGGTGTCGAACGACCTCGCGGGCGGCCTGGAGCCGGCCCTGTGGGCGTTCATCGGGATGTACGCCGTCATGGCCGTCGTCACGTGGGCGCTCTACCTGCGCCGCGGCGCCGCCCTGAGGACCGCGGGCATCTGATGACGGCCACACCGACGGCGACCCACTGCCCCTACTGCGCGCTGCAGTGCGCGATGACGCTGACCCCGACGGGGCCGACGACGACACCGGCCTCCCCGCTGCCCGTCACCGTCACGCCGCGTGACTTCCCGACCAACCGCGGCGGCCTGTGCCAGAAGGGCTGGACGAGCGCGGAGGTGCTGCGCGCCCCGGACCGCCTCACCACCCCCCTGCTGCGCGGGGCCGACGGCGCGCTGCACCCCGCCTCGTGGGACGCGGCGCTCGACCTCGTCGCCGACCGCCTCCGGAGCATCCAGGCCGAGCACGGGCGGGAGGCCGTCGCGGTGTTCGGCGGCGGCGGGCTCACCAACGAGAAGGCGTACGCGCTCGGCAAGTTCGCGCGGGTCGCCCTGCGCACCCCGTTCATCGACTACAACGGGCGCTTCTGCATGGCCAGCGCCGCGGCCGCCGCGAACCGGGCTCTCGGGGTGGACCGCGGCCTGCCGTTCCCGCTCGCCGACCTCGGCGCCGCGCAGGCCGTGCTGCTGCTCGGCTCCAACCTCGCCGAGACCATGCCCCCGTCGTCGGCGCACCTCGCCGCGGCCCGGGCGGCCGGGGGCGTCGTCGTCGTCGACCCGCGGCACTCGGCGACCGCCGCGCTCGCCGACGACGGCGCGGGCCTGCACCTGCAGGCCGTGCCCGGCACCGACCTCGCGGTGCTGCTCGCCCTCACGCACGTGCTGTGGACCGAGGGGCTGGTGGACACCGCGTACCTCGCGACGCGCACGACCGGCGCCGACGACGTCCGGCGCAGCGTCGCCGCGTGGTGGCCCGAGCGGGCCGAGCGGGTCTGCGGCGTACCGGCGGAGGACCTGCGCCGCGCGGCCCGCATCCTCGCGGCGGCGGCGCCGGTCCACGGCGGGGGCGGCGCCGTCGTCCTCACGGGCCGCGGTGCCGAGCAGAGCACGCAGGGCACGGCGACGGTCACCGCGGCGATCAACCTCGCGCTCAGCCTGGGCCTGCCCGGCCGGCCGGCCAGCGGGTACGGCGCGATCACGGGCCAGGGCAACGGCCAGGGCGGGCGCGAGCACGGCCAGAAGTCCGACCAGCTACCGGGCTACCGGCGGATCGACGACCCGGCCGCCCGTGCCCACGTGGCGGGCGTCTGGGGCGTCGACCCCGACGACCTGCCCGGTCCCGGCGTCCCCGCGGTGGAGCTGCTGCGCCGCTGCGGGACGCCCGGCGGCCCGCGCGCTCTGCTGGTCCACGGCTGCAACCTCCTCGTCAGCGCCCCCGACAACCAGGCCGTCCGCGAGCGCCTGGAGGCGCTGGACCTGCTGGTGGTCTGCGACCTCGTGCCGTCGGAGACCACCGCGCTCGCCGACGTCGTCCTGCCCGTCACCCAGTGGGCGGAGGAGGAGGGGACGATGACGTCGCTCGAGGGCCGGGTGCTGCGGCGCCGCCGCGCGGTCGACCCGCCCGACGGGGTGCGCTCGGAGCTGGAGGTGCTGGCGGGGCTCGCCCGGCGGCTCGGGGTGGAGCACGGGTTCCCGACCGACCCGGCGACGGTGTTCGACGAGCTCGCCCGGGCCAGCGCGGGCGGCGTCGCGGACTACTCGGGCCTGTCGCACGCGCGCCTCGACGCGGCGGAGGCCGCGAGCGGCGGCGTCGCGGACGGCGGCGGCGCGGACGGCGGCGGCGGCGATGGAGGCGCTGACGGGGGCGCTGACGGGGGCGGCCTGTTCTGGCCGGTGCCCGTCACGCCCGACGGCGAGCCGGACCACCCCGGGACCCCGCGGCTCTTCGCCGACCGCTTCCCCACGCCGGACGGCCGCGCACGGATGGTCCCGGTCGAGCACCGCGGGCCGTCGGACGACGTGCGCGCCGACGCGCCGGTCTATCTCGTCACCGGCCGCGTGCTCCAGCACTACCAGTCCGGGGCGCAGACCCGCCGGGTCCCGGCGCTCGCCGCGGCGCAGCCCGAGCCGTTCGCGGAGGTCCACCCCTTGCTCGCGGACCGGGTGGGCGTCGCCGACGGCGAGCTGCTCGAGGTCACGTCCGCGCGCGGCACCGCGGTGGCGGTCGCCCACGTGACGACGACGGCGCGCCCGGACACGGTGTTCATGCCGTTCCACTGGTCCGGCGAGGGCAGCGCGAACCGGCTGACCACGGACGCGACGGACCCGGTCTCGGGGATGCCCGAGTTCAAGGTCTGCGCGGTGCAGGTGCGGGCCGTGCAGGTGCGAGACGTGCCGGTGCGAGACGTGCCGGGACCGACGCCGGCGGCCGAGGAGGTCACGACATGAGCGGCACGCGGGTGGTCGTCGTCGGGCACGGCATGGTCGGTTCGCGCCTCGTCGAGGAGGTGCTGGACCGGACGGGCGGACCCGGGGGCGCCGACGTGACCGTCACCGTCCTCGGCGCGGAGGAGCACGAGCCGTACAACCGCGTGCTGCTCAGCGAGGTCGTCGCGGGGAAGGTCGACGTCGCCTCGATCACGCTGCCCTCGGCGGCGCAGGAGCGGCTCACGGTCCTGCGCGGGGTCGCCGCGACGCGGGTGGACCGGGCCGCGCGGGTCGTCCACGCGTCGGACGGCGGCGCCCATGCCTACGACGTGCTCGTGCTCGCCACCGGCGCCCGGGCCCGGGTGCCCGCGCTGCCCGCTCTGGACACCGCGGACCCCGCCGCCCTGCCCGCCGGGGTCCACGCCCTGCGCACGCTCGACGACGCCCGCGAGATCGTCGCCGCGACGCTCAACGCCCGCCGCGCCGTCGTGCTCGGCGGCGGCGTGCTCGGCCTCGAGGCCGCGTGCGGCCTGGCGCGCCGCGGGGTCGCCGTCACCGTCGTCCACGGCGGGCCGCACCTCATGGAGCGCCAGCTCGACGGCGCCGCGGCGGCGGCGGTGGGCCGGGGCCTGGACCGCCTCGGCATCGCCCACCGCGTCGCGACCTTCGCCGACGACGTGCTGCTCGACGAGGACGGCCGCCTGGTCGGCCTGCGCGTGCGCCCCGCCGACGGCACCTGTCCCGGCACCCTGCCCGGCACCACGCCCGACCTGCTCCCGGCCGATCTGCTCGTCCTCACCGCGGGCACGCTCGCGGAGACGTCGCTCGCGGCCGACGCCGGGCTCGAGGTGCGGCGCGGCGTCGTCGTCGGGGCCGACCTGGCGACGGCGGACCCGGCGGTGTTCGCCCTCGGGGACTGCGCCGAGCCGCCCGAGGGCGGGACGGGGCTCATCGCCCAGGGCTGGGACCAGGCGCGGCGCCTGGCGACGGTGCTCGCCGAGCGGCTCGCCGCGGCCGGTGGCCACGGAGGCACCCCGGGCACCGACGCGCCGGCAGCCCCCGCCGTCCCGCCCGTCGCCGCGGCCCCCGCGGCCCCCGCGGCGCCCTCGGCGCCCTCGGCGGACGTCGTCCGGGT
>NZ_CAMPHH010000144.1 GCF_946885855.1 uncultured Actinotalea sp.
CCCAGCTCGTACGTCCGCCGCCCGCGCACCGGGACGTCCCCCGGTCCGCCGCGGCCGGCGAGCGCCCCGAGCAGCGGCCCCATCGCCAGGTCGACGCTCGCCGTCGGCACGCCCGCCGCCGGCGCGCCCCGGTGGAACCAGCGCAGCACCCCGTCGACGACGCACGCACCCTCGAGGTTGAGCAGGTCCCGCTCGACGTCGAGCACCCGCGCGACCCGGTCGTACAACGGGGCCAGCTCGACCGCCGTCGCGACCGGCCGCTGCCCCTCGACCCGGGCGAGCGCAGCCCGGGTGCGCGCGGGCGACGAGCCGGAGCCGAGCAGCAGCAGCCAGGGGCCGCGCGCACCGTCCGGCACGGGCACGGCGGACTCCAGGTCGGGCTTGAGCGCCTTGGTGCCGTCGGCCTCGAAGAAGTCGTCGCGCCCCTGGACCGGCGGCAGGAGCCGGACGGCCTCGGCGGGCTCCGTCGTCCCCCGCCGCAGCCACGCCCCGTGGGTCCCGTCGTCCTGAGCGACGAGCCAGCCGTCCCCGAGCCGCCCGATCGCCGACGCCGCCCGCACCGGCGCGCCGTCCGCGAACTCCAGGCGGGCGATCGACTCCACCTCGACGCGCACCCAAGCCTCCGTCCGCCGGACCGCCCCCACAGTAGGACCAGGACGACGACGACGCTCCCCGGCAGCGAGCGCGCCTCCTCACCGCACGGCAGAGAACATCCGTCACATCTGCCACTTCAGTCACGCCATAGACGTGCCGATGCCGTCAGGGACCACGCTCTCGCGGACGCCCCGCATGGCGCCGCCGACCCGGAGGAGACGACGCGGATGCCCGCCGTCGCACCAGCGCACGTGGCCGCACCGCGGCCCCCCGGCGCCCGTGCCGCAGCGCAGACCGCCGTCGGCCGCTTCTCCCGCGCCGTGGCCGCGGCGGACGGCATGCCGACCGGGCCGGCGGTGACCCTGCTGGCCGCGCTGACGGTCGGCACGGTCGCGCTCGTGCTGCTCTCCGGGGGCACGGGCAGCGGCCTCGCCCTCCTGCTGTCCGTGCCCGTCCTCGTCGCGGCGCTGCGCTTCGGCACCCGCGGTGCGGTCGCGGTCGCCACGGCCGCCGCCGCCCTCGCCGGCCCCGCGATGCCGGTGAGCACCGCGAGCGACCAGCCGCAGACGACGTCCGCGTGGCTCACCCGCGCCGTCGTCCTCCTCCTCGTCGCCGTCGTGGCGGGTGCCGTCCTCGAGGCCCGTGACCGGTCCGCGGACCGCCGGCTCGCGCTGGAGGTCCGTGACGCGATCGAGCGACCGCCCCCGAGCCGCAGCCCGGTCGACCGGGACCTCCTCCCGCTGCTGGCACCGGTGCTGGCCGAGCGCCGCCTCCGCCCCGTCTTCCAGCCCATCTACGACCTCGGCGACGGCCGCCTCCTCGCGGTCGAGGCGGTCACCCGGTTCGACACCGTCCCCGACCGGACCCCGGACCGGTGGTTCGCGGCCGCGCACGCCGCCGGCCTCGGCGTCGAGCTCGAGCTCGCGGCGATCGAGGCGGCCCTGCACGGGGCCCAGGGCCTGCCCGCCGGCGTCCGTCTCTCGTGCAACGCCTCGCCCGCGACGGTCGCCGACCAGCGACTCGTCGAGCTCGTCCGCGCCCACCCCGACCGACCGCTCACCATGGAGATCACCGAGCACGCCGTCATCGAGGACTACCCGCTCCTGCGCGAGGCCCTGGCGGCGCTCGTCTGCCTGGGTGTCGAGCTCGCCGTCGACGACGCCGGCGCCGGCTTCGCGAGCCTGCAGCACATCGTCCAGCTGGAGCCGGACGTCATCAAGCTCGACATGTCCCTCACCCAGGACGTCGCGTCCAGCCCGCTGCGCCGGGCGCTGGCCGCGTCCATCGTCGACTTCACCGAGCGCAGCGGTGCCCGCCTCGTCGTCGAGGGGGTCGAGACGGTCGAGGACCTCACGGCGTGGGCCGTCCTCGGCGCGCAGGCGGTCCAGGGCTTCGCCGTCGGCCGGCCCGGCCTGCTCCCCGCCGCGCCCCGCAGCGCGCTGCTCGACACCCTGGTCGGGACACCCGAGCCGGCGCGCGTCTGACGACCGCTCCCCCGCCGTCCCCAGGGTCGCGGACCACACCGGGAAACCGGGCCGGAGCGCCCGTATCGTGGTGACGCATGACCGACCCCGGACCGAGTCCCGAGCCGCTTCGCGGCCCCCCCGACCACCCCGCCGAACCCTCGACCGCACGGACCGCGCGGACCACACCCGGGCAGGGCGGCGGCTGATGCTGACCGAGTGGCTCCTCGTCCTCCTCGTCGTCCTCCTCATCGCCGCGAACGCGCTCTTCGTCGCTGCGGAGTTCTCCCTCGTCACGGTGGACCGCCCGACGATCGCGCGGCAGGCCGCGGCGGGCGACGCACGGTCGGCCTCCGTGCAGAAGGCCCTGAAGACGCTCTCCACGCAGCTGTCCGGCGCCCAGCTCGGCATCACCGTGACGAGCCTCGTCGTCGGCTTCATCGCCGAGCCCTCCATCGCGGCCCTGCTGCGCGGTCCGGTGGGCGCGACGGGGCTCGACGACGGCGCCACGGCGGCCGTCTCGTTCGCTCTCGCCTTCGCGATCGCGACGGGCACCCAGATGGTCTTCGGTGAGCTGGTCCCGAAGAACTGGGCGATCACCGAGCCGGTGAAGGTCGGCCGGGTCGTCGCCGGCGCCCAGCGCGGGTTCAGCTGGGCGACCGGCCCGCTCCTGCGGTTCCTCAACGGCACCGCCAACCGGATCGTCCGCGCACTCGGCGTGGAGCCGCAGGAGGAGCTCGCCTCCGCGCGCTCCGCGCAGGAGCTCGGGTCGCTCACCGCGCGCTCGGCCGACCGCGGCCTCCTGGACCGGGCGACCGCGCACCGGGTGTCGAAGTCGGTCGAGCTCGGCGAGCGCACCGCCTCCGACGCCATGACGCCGCGCCCGCGCGTCCGGTTCCTCGACGCCGACGCCCCCGTCGACGAGGTGTTCCGCCTCGCCGCCCGCACGGGCCACGCGCGCTTCCCCGTGCTCGGGCAGGACGTCGACCACGTCGTCGGCGCCGTGCACTTCAAGCACGCGCTCGCCGTCCCGGCGGAGCGGCGCGCCGGCACGACGGTCGGCGAGGTCGCCCGACCCATCGCCGCCGTGCCCTCGACCATGCCCCTGGACGCCGTCCTCGACGTGCTCCGCGAGGGGCTGCAGATCGCCGTCGTCGTCGACGAGTACGACGGGACGGACGGGATCATCACGCTGGAGGACCTGGTCGAGGAGATCGTCGGGGAGATCGAGGACGAGCAGGACCGGCCGGTGAACCGGCACCGGCGCCTGCCGGACGGCACGTGGTCGCTCTCGGGCCTGCTCCGTCCGGACGAGGTCGGGGAGATCACCGGCCTCGACCTGCCCGAGGGCGAGGAGTCCGACACCCTCGGCGGCCTGGTCACCGAGCGACTCGAGCGCTTCCCGGAGCCCGGGGACCGCGTCGTCCTGGACGCGCGCGACGAGAACCACCGCGACGAGGACGGGATCCCCGCCGCCGCGCGCGTCCGCCTGGAGGTGACCCGCCTGGACGGGCGCCGCGTGGACCGCCTCACCCTCTCGGTGCTCGCCCCGGAGGACGGCGAGGCGCAGGACCCGGCCGAGGACGGCGCGCCTCGCCCTGGTCACGACGTCGACGCCCCGGAGCCGCTCACCGCGCCGGCCCACGCCGACGCGGCGGGCCTGGACGAGGACGTGCGCAGCGCCGGTCCGCCGGTCCGCGTCCGCCCCGACGACACCGAGGAGGGCCACCGTGGGTGACCTCACCGCCGTGCTCATCGCCGTCGCCCTCCTGGCCGGCAACGCGTTCTTCGTCGGGGCCGAGTTCGCCCTCATCGCCGCGCGACGCACCCAGATCGAGCCCCGCGCCGCCGAGGGGTCCCGCGCGGCCCGGCTCACGCTCCGGGCGATGGAGCGCGTCTCGCTCATGATGGCCGGCGCCCAGCTCGGCATCACCATGTGCTCGCTCGGCCTGGGCGCGATCGGCGAACCGGCCGTCGCACACCTGCTCGAGGTGCCCCTGGCCGCCATCGGCGTCGAGGGGGCCCTGCTGCACGGCATCGCCTTCGCGATCGCCCTCGCGATCGTCGTCTTCCTGCACATGGTGCTCGGGGAGATGGTGCCGAAGAACATCGCGATCGCGGGGCCGGAGCGGTCGGCGCTCGTGCTCGGGCCGCTCCTCTACGGCGTCGTCCTGGTGCTCAAGCCGGTCATCGTGCTGCTCAACTGGGTCGCGAACATCGTCCTGCGGGCACTGCGGGTCGAGCCGAAGGACGAGGTCGCCTCCGCGTTCACCGCGGACGAGGTCGCCGCCTTCATCGCCGAGTCCCGCGAGGAGGGGCTGCTCGAGGAGGGTGAGGGCGAGCTGCTGGCCAGCGCGCTCACGCTCAGCGACGAGCCCGTCCGGACCGTGACCGTGTCCCTCGACGACGTCGTGACCCTCCCCGTCGGGTTCACCTACGCCGAGGCGGAGGCCGCGTGCGTCCGGACCGGGTTCTCCCGCTTCCCCGTGGCCGACGAGGCCGGCCACCTGGTCGGGTACGTGCACCTCAAGGACCTGCTCATGGTCCCGGACGGCATGGCCGACACCGCCGTCCCGCAGGCCCGGGTCCGGCCGCTCGCCCACATCTCGGCCGCGACGACCCTCGACCGGGCGCTGACGGCGCTCCAGGCACGGGGCGCGCACCTCGCCGTGGTGCGCGACGGCCAGGAGGTCCTCGGCGTCGCGATGTTCGAGGACGTCGTCGAGAGCCTCGTGGGAGAGGTCGCCGACGCGGCGCAGACAGAGACACCTGACGCAGCGCGCCGTCGGGCGTGACGCGACCGGCACACGACGAAGGGGCCGCCACATGACGTGGCGGCCCCTTCGTGGCGTTCGGTGCGCGTCAGCTGCGCGTCAGCTGCGCGTCAGGTGCGTGTCAGCCCTGCGGGGCGAGCATGAACCCGACGCCCTCGGGCGACGCCGCGGCGTCGAGCTGCTGGTCGGCCAGGACCTCGGAGGTCTCCGACTCCACGAACACCCGCGTGCCCTCGGTCTCGATGACCTGGTCACCGTCGGCGGGCGCGGGGACGAGCGAGAGCTCGAAGCTGCCGGACTCCTGCTGGGACTTGGCGATCCGGAGACCGCCGTCGTCGGGCAGGCCCGCCCGCGTCGCGATGTCCTGGACGGCGTGACGGGCGTTGTCGGTCAGGGTGAGCATGGTGCTCCTTCGTGCCGGGATGGTGTGCCCGGTCGGTGGTGCCACCGGGCCTCTCGAGCCCTTCCACCGTCACAAGCCACGGGATGACCCGCAAGAGGTGGACAACGGCGGTCTCGCATGGTGAGAGCGCGGATCGCCCTCCCCCACCGCGACGGCCGTGGTCCGCCGAGGCGCTCGTTCGACATGCGGGCCGCGGGACGCGGGTCTACGTTCCCGCTGAGGTCCTCACCCGGACCTCCTCACCACGGAAGGGGAACGGCCATGGAGATCGGCGGCATCATCAGTGCCATCGTCATCGGGCTCATCATCGGCGCGCTGGGGCGGCTCTTCGCCCCCGGCAAGCAGAACATCTCGCTCATCGTCACGATCATCGTCGGGATCCTCGCCGCGTTCCTCGGCGCCTTCCTCGTCCCGAGCGACGACGGCTTCAGCATCCTGACCCTCGTCGTGCAGCTCGTCCTGGCGGTGGTCGGCGTCATCATCGCCGCCCAGCTCCTGGGCCGCAGCCGACGCCGCGTCTGACCGGCAGGGGTCATCTCGCAGGAACGCTGACGGTGCCCGGCGACCGCCCTGGTCGCCGGGCACCGTCGCGTCCGGACCCGTCGACGGGACGTGTTCGGGTGTGTTGCTTTTCGTTCGATCACGATAGGCTCTCGCCATGACCTGGATGGTGACCGGAGGCGCCGGGTACATCGGCGCGCACGTGGTGCAGGCGTTCCTCGACGAGGGCATGGAGGTCGTCGTCGTCGACGACCTCTCGAGCGGGCACGCCGAGTTCGTGCCCGACGGCACGCCGCTGGTCCGGACGTCGATCCTCGACCGGGACGCGCTCGAGGAGACGGTCCATGAGCACGGCGTCACGGGCGTGGTCCACCTCGCCGGCTTCAAGTACGCCGGGGTGAGCGTCCAGCGCCCGCTGCACACCTACGAGCAGAACGTCACGGGCACCGCCCGGCTGCTGGAGGCCATGCAGGCCACGGCCGTGGGCGCGATCGTCTTCTCCTCCTCGGCCGCCGTCTACGGCACGCCGGACACGGACCTCGTCACCGAGGCCACGCCGACGGCGCCCGAGTCGCCCTACGGCGAGAGCAAGCTCATCGGCGAGTGGCTCCTGCGCGACCAGGCGACGGCCACCGCCGGGACCGACCGGCCGCTGCGCCACACCTCGCTGCGGTACTTCAACGTCGTCGGGTCGGGCCGCCCGGACCTGTACGACTCCAGCCCGCACAACCTCTTCCCGCTCGTCGTCGACGCCCTCCTCGCAGGCCGCACGCCGCAGGTCAACGGCACCGACTACCCCACGCCGGACGGCACCTGCGTGCGCGACTACATCCACGTGGCCGACCTCGCCCGCTCGCACGTGGTCGCCGCCCGGGCGCTCGCCGACGGCGCCGCGCTCGAGCCGGTCTACAACCTGGGCTCCGGCGACGGCGTGTCGGTCCGGGAGATCATGACGACGATGGCCGAGGTCACGGGGATCCCCTTCGAGCCGCTCGAGGCCCCTCGCCGCCCGGGCGACCCGGCTCGCATCGTCGCCTCAGGCGAGCTCGCGGCCCGCGACCTCGACTGGCGCATGCGGCACACGCTCACCGAGATGGCCGCCTCGGCCTGGGACGCCCGCCGCCCGCGCTGACCCGACCGGCCGGCCGCCGAGCGCCCGTGTCCCCCTCGGCCCGGGTTCACCCGTCGGGCCGCCGACGACGGCGCCGCCGTCAGCCGGTCGTGCGCAGCCCCGGCAGCGCGGAGGCGACGTCCTCGAGCACGTCCTCACGCCCGGCGTACACCCCCTCCGGACGCGGCCAGTGGACGACGACGTCCGTGAAGCCGAGGGCCGCCGCTCGCCCGACCCCCTCGCGCAGCACCTCGACCGACGACAGCGAGTAGACCGGCGCGGCGTCGACGTTGAGGTAGCGCCGCACGGAGCCCGGCTCGCGGCCCGCCGCCGCCAGCGCCTGCTCGAACCGCCCCACGGTGCCGGCGAGGAGCTCCCACCACCGCTCCTGCGCCCGGGCGGGGCCGAGGGCGTCGTCGGCGACCGCGGCCCCGTACGTCGCCCAGCCCTGCCCGTGCCGCGCGGCGACCGCCATCGCGCGCGGGCCGTTCGCGGCGACGACGAAGGGCACCCGCGGCTGCTGCAGGCACCCCGGGAGCATCCGCGCGCCGACGGCCGTGTAGTGCTCGCCGGCCCAGTCCGTCACCGGCTGGGTCAGGAGACGGTCCATGAGGTCGACGAACTCGACGAACCGGTCGGTCCGCTCCCGCTGCGTGAGCCGCTCGCCGAGCACGTCCGCGTCCCAGCCCGTCCCGCCCGCGCCGAGCCCGAGGAGCAGGCGGCCGCCGGAGACGTCGTCGAGCCCCATGACGTCCTTGGCGAACGGCACGGGGTGGCGGTAGTTCGGGTGCGAGACCCACGTGCCGAGCGCGATGCGCTCCGTCACACCGGCCGCCGCGGCGAGCAGCGGCACGGTGGCGAGCCACGGCTCGTCGACGAGCGAGCGCCACGCCAGGTGGTCGTACGTCCACGCGTGGTCGAACCCGTACTCCTCCGCGCGGCGCCACCGCCGGCTCGCCTGCGACCAGCGGTCCTGCGGCAGCAGCACGATCCCGATGCGCATCCGTCCTCCTCCAGCGGGCCCCGCGATCCCGCACGTCATCCCGGCGGCCGCCGGTGGGTCCGCCCTGTCGCCGACGGCGGCTGGTCCGGTCAGCCCCAACCCAGCTCGTGGAGCCGGTCGTCGTCGATCCCGAAGTGGTGGGCGATCTCGTGCACCACCGTGACGGCCACCTCGTCCACGACCTCCTCGACCGTGTCGCAGATCGCGAGGGTGGGGTTGCGGAAGATGGTGATGCGGTCCGGCAGCGAGCCCGCTGCCCACCACCCGTCACGCTCGGTCAGAGCGGTGCCCTCGTACAGCCCGAGCAGGTCCGGGTCGTCCTCCGGGGCGTCGTCCTCGACGAGCACGACGACGTTGTCCATGGTGGCCGCGAGCTCCGCCGGGATCAGGTCGAGCGCGTCCCGCACCGCGTCCTCGAAGGCCTCGCGCGTCATCTCCACCACGGGCGCCATCATCGCCGATGCGGCAGGGGGCGCGCACGGGTGCCCGTCGACCGCCCCCCGGACCCCCATGCCTCCGTCCGTGCAGGTCAGTGCCGCCCAGCGGGCAACTTTGGAGATCCCCGTCGTGACCCGTATGCTGTGCGAGGTCCACGGCGCGGTAACGTGACGGGCGTCGATCGGAAGGTTGGCCCCCATCGTCTAGCGGCCTAGGACCCCGCCCTTTCACGGCGGTAGCACGGGTTCGAATCCCGTTGGGGGTACGAGCAGTCGGCACAGCAGGTAGCAAGGCACAGCAGTACCGGTACCCTTGTGGTCCACCACGAGGCCCCGTAGCGCAGTTGGTTAGCGCGCCGCCCTGTCACGGCGGAGGTCGCGGGTTCAAGT
>NZ_CAMPHH010000145.1 GCF_946885855.1 uncultured Actinotalea sp.
CGCCACACAGCACAGGCCGACGCAACGGGTGCAGTCCGACGCGAGCCGGCTCGCGGGACGACTCACCCGAGGTCCGCCTCCTCGAGCACCTGGCGCAGCCCGGGCGGCGCGAAGCCCGACGACGTCACCGCGGTGACCTCCGCCGAGCACGCCCGCAGCGCGGTCCGGTCGTCCCACTGCTCCGGGCCGGTGACCTGGTCGCGGTACCAGCCGAGGGCGTCGTCGGCGGAGCGGACCGCCGGGTCCTGCCCGGCGACGCACGCCACGAGTCGGTCGCGGGCCGCGCCCAGCTCGCCCCGGCCGACGTCGTGCTGGAGGAACCAGACCGCCTCGACCGCGTCGTTCTCGCGATCGCACGCCGCACCGGCCTCCTGGGCCTCCTGCTCGGACGGCGCCGCGTCGCCGAGCTCGCGGCTGTAGTCGCTGCGCCCGTACCGCTCGCCGGCGGGGTCCACCTCTTGGCCGGCGTCCTGCTGGCACCCGACCCAGGCCCGGAGCGCCTCGTCCATCTCGTCCGCGTCGACCACCCGGTCCGCCAGGACGCGCTGCTCCGTGGGCGAGAGGTCCTCCATCAGCGCCCGCGCGGCGCTGTCGTCGCGCCAGGCCGCCACGAGCTGCGTCACGACGAGCGCGGCGACGACGAGCGTCCCGCCGAGCACGAACCACGCCCACCGGCCCGACCGGTCCTCACCGCGCTCCACTGCGGCGTCCCGCTCCTGCACCATCCCGCTCACCCCTTGCCGGCCCGACCTCGCGCCCACGCTACGCCGCCGGTCGGGGACCGGGGGCCTTGGTCCCGGGCGCGGGGGGCCGCCGGTGCCGATGCTGAGGGCATGGGCACGGTCCTCTTCCTGCTGCTGCTGACGACGACGCTCTTCGCGCTCGGTCGTCAGGTGCAGCCGCGCCGCGAGCGCCGGCCGCTCCTCGAGCTGACCGCGCGGGACGTCGCGTGGACCTGCGTCGCGGGCGTGCTGCTGCTCGAGCACCTGCACGAGGTGTGGGTCACCCGCGGTGGACCCGGGACGGGTCCGAGCACCGCAGCCCCTGCCTGAGGCCGACGGCGCCACCCTCAGCCGTCCGCCGGACGACCGCGGCCGCCGCACCGTGCAGGTGGGCGGCCGCGGTCGTCACCGGCCGACGACGCGCCGGGTCAGAGGCTGTCCGCCAGACGGCGCATCTCGGCCGCGAGCGCCTCCTGGCCGGGACCGGTGAGCTGCCCGGCCTTGGCGTTGAGCGTCGCCCGCGCCGAGTTCTGGCCGCGCGCCGCGAAGCCCTCCGCACGGTCGACGAACCGCGTGACGTCAGCGGCCTCCTTGGCGCTCAGGGCGCCGGCGCGGACCGCCTGGTCGTACGTGGCGCGGACGAGCGCGAAGCTCGGGTCGTGCACGATCGGCTCCTGGAGCTGGGCGTTCAGCTCCCCCACCGTGGCCGCGCGGGCCGCGGCGATCTCGTCGGCGGTCAGGTCGTCCGTGGGGGTGAGGCCCCAGCTGTCGAAACCGAGGAAGATCTCGTTGCCGTAGACGTTCCCGTTGAACCAGTAGATCGACCAGTAGCCGCCCTGGTGGAAGACGGTCGGGTCGTACGGCCCACGGTCGAAGAAGCCGATCTCCTTCGGCGCGGCGGAGTCGGTGAAGTCGAACACGGACGCACCGCCCTCGTACCAGGCCTGCACCATGACGTCACGGCCGGGGACCGGGATCAGGTTGCCGTTGTGCGCCACGCACACCTCGGTGCTCGACTGCACCCCAGGGATCTTGTAATAGCTCCGCCACACGAGCGACGGCGTGCCGGCCTCGTCGCGGACGATGTCGAAGATGGCGTTGGCGCCCCAGTTGGTCGGGTCGGTCGGGCGGCACCGGGCCCCCACGCCGCCGCCCCACTCGTCGGTGAAGACGACCTTGGTGCCCGCGTCGTTGAACGTCGCGGAGTGCCAGTAGGCGAAGTTCGGGTCGGAGGCGACGGCGACCCGCTGCGGGTTCGCCGCGTCGGTGATGTCGAGCAGCAGGCCGTCGCCCTGGCAGGCGCCGGCGGCGAGGCCGATCGCCGGGTAGGCCGTGATGTCGTGGCACGCCGACGTCGCGGAGACGCGCTGACCGCCGGGCGCGTTGCCCGGTGCCGAGGCGCGCGGGTCGTCGGCCGGCAGGATCGCCTGGGTCCCGCTCGGGGTGAGGCCCGCGATGGGCTGGGCGTCCGAGGCGAAGAGGCGCGGGCTGCTGGTGACGCGTGCCGCCGCCGGGTCGGCGAGCGGCACCTCGATGACGTCGATGCTGTACGCCGACGTCGCCGGGTTCGTCGTGGACGAGGGCGAGCAGCCGGCGAGCTGGCCGGCGGGCCGGATCCCCGCGGTGCCCGAGTTGTAGACCCAGACCCGGTCGGTCACGCCGGGCTGGGTGACCACGGTGTGGGTGTGCGAGCCCCGGCAGGTCTGCACCCCGGCGACGTACCGCGGGGCGAGCGGGTCGCTGATGTCGAAGATCCGCACCCCGCGGAAGACGGGCTGCGTCGGGTTCGTCGAGCAGTCCACCCGGGCGTTCGTCGCCTCCACGGACATGAACAGGAGGTCGCCGTGCACCGAGACGTCGCCCTGCCCGCCGACGCAGCTGACCACGGTGCGGAGCACCGGGTTCGCGGGGTCGGAGACGTCGTAGACGCCGAAGCCGCGGTAGTTGCCCGAGAAGGCGAAGTCGCCCTGGAAGGCGAGGTCGGAGTTGATGTTGCTGTAGTTGAAGGCGGCCGCCACCCCGGGGTACGCGGGCTTGTCGCGCTCGGCGAGCAGGTCCATGCCCAGGGAGGCCGTGCCGGCCGAGCGGTCCGGGACGGTGAACTCCGAGCCGCCCGCGGTGGGGTTGTTCCCGGGCGCCAGGCCCTGACGGGGGTCGAGATCCGTCTGCGCCACGGCGACACCTGCCGGGACGAGGGCCACGGTGAGGGCGGCGGTCAGCGTCGCGGCGCGCAGCCTGGCCCGGCGGCCGGAGGGGCGTGCTCTCATGAAGTCCTCGTCTCGTCAGGAGGCTCGCCATCCGTACCGCGTCGGTGCGGTCCCTGGTGTCGGTTCACCATCCGGGTAACATGATCAGATCAATATCCACGGCAACGTCCGGGAGATCAAGAGGTACGAGCGGACGCCAGGCCGAGAGGAAGACATGGCCGGTCCTGCCCGATCCCGCCCCGCGGTCGCGATCGCCGCGATCCTGCTGCTGTCCGGCTGCACCCTCGGCGGCGCCGAGGACACCCGCGACGACGTCCTCACCCTCCAGCCGGGGCTGCCGGGCGAGGCCAACCGGGCGGTCGACCCCGACGACGTCGCGCCGGACGCCTCGCTCGTCTCACCCTTCAGCGACGCCGACGTCGCCTTCCTGGAGGCCATGCGCGTGCACCATGAGCAGGCCCTCACCATGACGGCGCTCGTCGAGGAGCGCACCGACCGCGAGGACGTGCTGCTGTTCGTCCGCCGCATGGACATCTCCCAGACCGCTGAGCTCGAGCAGCTGGAGCGGATGCTGGCCGAGCACGAGGACGCCGTCCGTCGTGGCAGCGCGGGGGATGTCGGGCGGCACGACGGGCACGGCGGGCACGGCACGCATGACGGGCACGGTGGTCACGGCGGGCACGGCACGCACGACGGTCCCGACGCGGACGGCGACCACGGCGACATGCCCGGCATGCTGAGCGCCGAGGAGCTGGCCGCCCTGGCGGCCGCGACCGGCGACGACTTCGTCCGGCTCTTCCTCGAGGGCATGACGCGCCACCACGAGGGCGCCCTCGTCATGGTCGAGGAGCTCTTCGCCGCGGAGGGCTCCGCCACGGACCCCCGGCTCTTCCGGTTCGCGGACCACGTCGACTCCGACCAGCGCATCGAGCTCGAGCGCATGGCCCGCTTGCACGCGGAGCTCCCGCGGCCCTGAGCCGTCAGCGCCGGCCGGGGCCCCGCATCACCCGCGGTGGACCTGGAACGGGGCGAAGCTCTGCGTCGTCGGCATGAGCTCGACGACGTTGACGTTGACGTGCGGCGGCTGCGCCGTGACCCACGCGACCGCCTCCGCCATGTCCTCGGCCGTCAGCGGCTGCATGTCGCGGTAGGTCGCCTCGACCCGGGCCGCGTCGCCGCCGAACCGGATGTGCGAGAACTCCGTCCCGGCGACCATGCCGGCCTCAAGCACCGTCACGCGCACCCCGGTCCCGTGCAGGTCCGAGCGGAGTGCGAGGGCGAACTGGTGCGCGAACGCCTTGGACCCGGCGTAGACGTGCCCGCCCGGGTACGGGTAGGTCCCCGCGACGGACCCCATGACGACGACGTGCCCGCGCCCCCGAGCCACCATCCCCGGCAGGACGGCGTGCACCGTCGCGGCCAGCCCCCGCACGTTGGTGTCGATCATCTGCTCCCAGTCGGCCCACTCGGCCTCCTGCGCGGGGCCCATCCCCAGCGCGAGGCCGGCGTTCGCGACGACGACGTCCAGCGCCGCCCAGCCCTGCGGCAGCCCGTCGACGACGGCGCGCACGGCGTCGGGGTCGCGCACGTCCAGCGCGACGGGGTGGACGGCCCCGCCCAGCTCGGCGCGCAGGGCGTCCAGCCGCTCGACCCGCCGGGCCGCGGCGACGACGCGGTACCCGTCCGCGACGAGGCGGCGGGTGATCGCGGCGCCGAAGCCGGCGCTCGCCCCGGTGACGAGGGCGACGCGGGACGCCGGCGACGCGGACGCCCCGGTCGACGGCGTGGCGGACGGCTCGGGCGACGGCGCGGCGCTCATGCGCCCAGTGTGCCGTCCCCGCGGGCCCCCGACGGCCCGGATCGTGGAGGGTTCACCGCGTCGGGCGCGGAGAACCCTCCACGCAGAGCCGGCGACCGGGCCGCCGCGCCGGTCACACCCCGCCGAGGACCTCGCGCCGGTAGCGCTCCAGCAGGGTCACGAGCCCGACGGGGTCCGCCAGCGCGACGAGGTGGCCGCAGTCGAGCTCGTCCGCCTCGATCCCCAGCCGGTCCCGCACCAGCGCGCGCAGGAACGGCGCGGGGAAGAGCCGGTCCCGGGCGCCGAGGACGAACCGCGTCGGCACGTCGGGCCAGGCGGCCAGCGGCCACGGGTCGGCGAAGGGGCGGGCGGACTGGTCGCGGGGCTCGGGCAGCGCCGCGACGACGTCGTCGGGCACGTCGTGCAGGAAGAGCGCCTGCGCGTCGTCCGGCGTGGCCCGGCCCTCGCGCTCGGCCGCCCGTCGGGCAGCCTCCTCCTGCCCCGTGACGGACCACCACTCGCCGCCGGTCTCCCCCGGCGTGGGCACCATCGCGGCGGTGAGCACGAGGAGCGCGACCGGCAGTCGCGTCGCGACGAGCGGCGCGACGAGCCCGCCCATCGACTGGGCGACGACGACGAGCCGCCGTCCGTCCGCGACCGCACCCGCCTCGCGGACCGCCTCGACGACGGCGTCGGTGTACCTCTCGAGCCCCGCCGTGTCGTCGTCGGCCGGGAGGTCCGGGGCGACGACGTCGTGTCCCCGCTCGCGCAGCAGCGGCACCACCCGGTGCCAGTACGCGGACTCCCCGCCCGCGCCGGGCACGAGCACGTAGGTCACCGGTTCCCCCCTCGGCTGCACAGGGCCCACCGTAGAGGCGGACCCGTCAGTCGGCGGGGACCTCCGTGACCTGACCCGCCTCGACGTGCCAGCGCCGGGTGAGGCGCACCGTCTCGAGCATCCGCCGGTCGTGCGTGACGAGCAGGATCGTCCCGTCGAAGGACTCCAGCGCCTGCTCGAGCTGCTCGATCGCGGGCAGGTCCAAGTGGTTCGTCGGCTCGTCGAGCACGAGCAGGTTGACCCCGCGCGCCTGCAGCAGCGCGAGCGCGGCGCGCGTCCGCTCGCCCGGCGACAGCGAGCCGGCGGGCCGGTCGACGTGGTGGACGCCCAGGCCGAACTTCGCCAGCAGGGTCCGCACGTCCGCCGTCGGCCAGTCGGGCACCTGGTCCCCGAACGCCCGCCCGAGGGGCGCCTCGCCCTCGAACGCGGCACGGGCCTGGTCCACCTCCCCGACGAGCACGCCCGAGCCGAGCTCCGCGGCGCCCACCGTCGGCGCCACCCGGCCGAGCAGCAGCCCGAGCAGGGTCGACTTGCCCGCCCCGTTCGGCCCGGTGACCGCGACGCGGTCCTGCCAGTCGAGCTGGAGGTCCACCGGCCCGAGCCGGAAGCCACCGCGGTCGACGACGGCGCCGCGCGCCACCGCGACCACCGCACCCGAGCGGGGGCCGGCCGCGATGGACATCTGGAGCTGCCACTCCTTGCGCGGCTCGTCGACGACCTCCAGGCGCTCGATCGCCTTCTCCGTCTGCCGGGCCTTCGCCGCCTGCTTCTCGGACGTCTCGCCGCGGAAGTGCTTGAGGAACTTGTCGTTGTCCGTCGCCTTGCGCCGGGCGTTGCGGACGCCCTTCTCCATCCACGCCCGCTGCATGCGCGCGCGGGACTGGAGCGAGTCCCGCCGCGCCGCGTACTCCTCGTACGCCTCCCGCGCCCGGCGGCGCAGCACCGACCGCTCCTCGAGGTAGGCGTCGTAGGTGCCGCCGTAGACGACGACGCGCTGGAGGCTGCGGTCGATCTCCACCACGGTGGTGACGGTGCGGCTGAGGAACTCACGGTCGTGGCTGACGACGACGACCGGCGCCTCGGCCTCCTGCACGAACCGCTCGAGCAGGTCCAGCCCGTGGGCGTCGAGGTCGTTCGTCGGCTCGTCGAGCAGGTAGAGGTCGAACCGGGACAGCAGGAGGGCCGCCAACCCCACCCGTGCCGCCTCGCCGCCGGACAGGGCCGTCATGGCCAGGTCGAGGTCGACGGTCAGCCCGAGGTCGTCCGCGACGGTCCCGAGCCGGGCGTCGAGGTCCGCGCCGCCCAGGGCGAGCCACGTCTCCAGGGCGTCGGCGTAGGCGTCGTCGGACCCGGGTGCGCCGACGGCCAGCGCATCCGCCGCCGCGTCCATGGCCGCCTGGGCGGGCGCGACGCCCGTGCGGCGGGCGAGGTGCTCCCGGACGGTCTCACCCGGCACCCGCTCGACCTCCTGGGCGAGCAGCCCGAGCCGGGCGTGCGGCGGGGAGACGGACACGGCGCCGTCGTCGGGCGCGCGCAGGCCGGCGAGGATGTGCAGGAGCGTGGACTTGCCGGCGCCGTTGGGGCCGACGAGCCCGACGACGTCGCCCGGCGCGACGACCAGGTCGACGCCCGAGAACAGCGCCCGCTGCCCGAAGCCCGCACCGACACCCTTGGCCTGGACGGTGGCTGACATGGGTCCATCCTCCCGCCCCCTCGGGCGACGCCCTACGTCTTATCCGACGCCGCGGCCCGCGTCGACACCGTCACGGTGAACTTGGGGGTGCGGTGGACCTGACGCGTCGGCCCGACGAGCCGCTCGAGCACCGGCCGGTAGCGCAGGTGGGAGTTCCACACCGTCCACAGCTCACCGCCCGGCCGGAGCGCGCGGCCGGCCTCGGCCACGAGGTGCTCCGCGAGGCCGGTGTGCACGGCCGGGCCCGCGTGGAACGGCGGGTTGAGCACGACGAGGTCGACGCTCGCGTCGGCGACCGCCGCCAGGCCGTGGTCCCGGCGCACCGTCACGCGGTCCGCCACGCCGTTCGCCTGCGCGGTCGCCCGGGCGGACGCGACCGCGGCCGCCGACACGTCCGTCGCGAGGACGGTCGCCCCGGGCCGGGCGCGCGCCAGGACCGCTGCGACGACCCCCGTGCCGCAGCCGAGGTCCACCACCGACGACGCCCCCGGCGCCGCCCGGTCGAGGAAGGGCAGCAGCGCGCGGGTGCCGATGTCGACCCGAGCGCCGGCGAAGGCCCCGGGGTAGGCGCACACGGTGACGTCGACACCGGCGTCGCGCTCGCAGACCGGTCGGCCCCACCGGGTCGACGTCGCCTCGTCCGCGGGCGCGGCGGCGCCGGCCGGCACCGGCGCGGTGGACGAGGCGACGTCGGCGCCCGGGCCCACCGCGACGCCGTCGGCGGCCGGGCGCGGGCCGCGGGCCTCGAGGACGCGGGACTTCTGGCGGGCCAGGTGCGCGTGCACGTCGGTGAAGTGGCGCGCCAGCACGGCGTTCATCCCGTGCGTCATGTGCTTGACGCGGCCGCCGGCGAGCAGCACCACGTCCGGGGCGGCGTGGGCGGCGACGAGCGCGGCGACGTCGTCGAGCACGTCGAGCGACCGGGGCAGCTGGAGCAGCACGACGCGGGCGCCGCGGACGAGCTCCGGCGTGAAGGGGAGGGCCTGCCACGCGTCCGCGGCGACCCCCGTGCGCGCCGCGTTGGCCGCGAGCGCGAGCTCACCGGTCAGCAGGTCCTGGTGCACCCGCACGCCGGCCGCGCCGTGGAGCGCGATCGCACCGAGCGTCAGCGCGCCGTACCGGTCGCCGATGACGACCAGCCCGTCGTCGGGGGTGGTTCCTGCCCGCAACACGCCGGTGCCGCTGGTGCCGCCGGTGAGCCGCGCGAGCACGGGCGCGGCCTCGTCGAGCAGCAGGCGGTCGGTCGCGTCGACGGCCACGAGCTCGGGGGCCTCGACGTCGGGGTCCCGCCGCAGCGCGTCGAAGGAGAAGTCTGCCGGGGAGGGAGGGGACGTCACCGTCCGAGGGTAGGTGCGGGGG
>NZ_CAMPHH010000146.1 GCF_946885855.1 uncultured Actinotalea sp.
CCCCCCCCCCCCCCCACCGTCTAATTCGTCGGCAAGCGTCAGATGTGTATAAGAGACAGTCGTCGCCTCGGTGGCCGCCAGCCGGACCTGCAGCTCGGTCGCGTCCCGCGCCATCGACGCCAGGAGCGGGTGGGCGGCGGCAGCGGGCAGGTCGGCGCGTCGGGGGATCGTCGCGGCGCGCGCCGACGCGGCCGCCCGGTCCACCCGGTCCCACAGGACCGGGGAGGGGTGCGGCAGCCAGAGGTGCACCTCGCGGTGCTCGGCGAGCGCGGTGAGCACCCGGAGATGGTGCTCGGGCAGCCGGGTCGCGCCGAACAGCGACAGCCGCCCGGGCAGGTCCACCGTCCCGGGGCGCTCGCGCAGGGCGCGCACCGCGTCCTCGAGCGTCTCGGCAGGGCTCGGGACGCCGACGGCGGCGCGCACGTGCCGCCACAGCCGCGCCTGCCAGGCGAGGTCCGCCGGGACGGGCGACCCCGCGCCGTCGTCGTCGGAGCCCGCGGCCCAGGCGCGGAGCATCGCCGGCCGCTGCGTGGCGTAGCCGGTGAAGAGGTGGGCGAGGTGCTGGGCCACCTGGAGGCGGCGCGCGCGGCGCACCTCGTCCGCGGGCTCGGCGGTACCCGCGCCGACGAAGCGGCCCAGGGGCCGGCACCACGGCTCGCCCGCGCACGCGTCGATCGCCTCGAGGACGTGCCAGGTCAGCCGGTCCGCCCGCCACGGGTCCTCGTCCGGGTCCGCGCCGAGGGCGGCGGCGAGGACGTCCCCGACCACGAGGGCGGGCGAGTCGAACGCCACGTTCGCGCAGATCCCGGCCTCGCCCTCGGCCGCGCCGAGGTGGTGCGACAGGCGCTGGGCGAGCCACCGCTCGACACCGCGCGTGGGCACGGCGACGACCTCGCGGTCGAAGGGGTCCGACGGCGGCGCGGACAGCACGGCGGCCAACGGCGGGACGAGCGCGTCCGCGCGCTCGGAGCGATGCACCCGCAGCACGTCCCACCCCCTTCGACGACGTCGGCCCGCGTCCCGTCGCACGGCGCCAGCAGACCTGCCTGACCGGTCGCGAGCCACCCTAGGGTCCGGCACCGACACAACCCGTGACGGCGCCGCCCGCGAACGCGGCCGACCACCCCTGCGGCAGCGCCGCGGAACTACTCGCCCGTGAGCCCGTCGACCGACTCCCGCAGCAGGTCCGCGTGCCCGCAGTGCCGCGCGTACTCCTCGACCATGTGGACGAGGATCCAGCGCAGGCTGGGCGCGGTGCCGTCGGCCCACGGCCGCCGCGCCCGCTGGTCCAGGCCGCCGTCGGCGAGCGCCCGGGCGACCGCGGTGCGCGAGCGCCCGACGGCGTCCCGCCACAGGGCGCGCAGGTCCTCCGGTCCGTCCTCGGCGGCGGAGTGCCAGTCCCAGTCGCGGTCCGCCGACCAGTCGACGGCATCCCACGGCGGCGTCGGCGCGTGGCCGTGGAGCGTGTGGGAGAGCCAGTGGTCCTCGACGTAGGCGAGGTGCTTGAGCATCCCGCCGAGCGTCATCGACGACGGCGGCACGGTCGCGCGCAGGCCCGTCGCGTCCAGCCCCGAGCACTTCCACTCCAGCGTCGCGCGGAGGAAGTCGAGGAAGCCGAGCAGGGTCGCGGCCTCGTCGGCGGCGACGGGCGGCTCGGGCCGGCCCTGCTCGTCGAGCACGGGGATGGTGTCGCTCACGGGGTCCAGGATGCCGGGTGGGGACGGCGGGGCGACCGTGTCGGTGCCTCGTGGTCCGCTTCCGCCATGACGAACGACGACGCCACGTACCGCCTCCACATCCAGGTGCTGCGGGTGCGGCCGCCGCTGTGGCGCCGGGTCGAGGTGCCCGCGTCGATAACCCTGGACCGGCTGCGCCTCGTGGTCGACACGGTCATGGGCTGGCCCGGGGCGGGCGGGGAGTTCGTCGTCGGCGGGTCGACGCGGGACCCGTGGTCGACGCCGGTCCGCCCGTTCGACGTGCTGGCGGAGGAGATCGCGCGCGACCGGCGGACGTGGTCGCGGCTCGGCTTCTCCGCGGCGGACCTGGAGGTCGTCGAGGAGGACCTGCTCGTCGAGGAGCAGCTGCGGGTGCGCGACCTGCTGCCCGCCGAGCGGTCGACCCTGATGTACCGCTACGGGGCGGCCTGGGAGCACCGGCTCAAGGTGGAGCGCGTGGTCGGGACGGCGCTGCCCCGGCCGCGGTGCCTCGCCGGCCGGCGGGCGGCGCCGGCGCAGTACCTCGTCAACGGCTGGAACTACACCGAGCTGCTGCGCCTGGCCCGGGCGGTCGCCGAGGGCCAGGGGTCGTCCCAGGACGAGGCGATGCTCGCGGCGCACCTGCCCGGCCTCTCGCCGCAGGAGGCGTGGGAGACGCTCGACGGCTTCGACGCGCTCCAGGCGGACGGCCTGCTGCGCATCCTGCACGAGCAGGGGCGCCTGTGACGGCCCCGGGTATCGAGGCTGCTGCCGCGACGGCGGCGGTGCTCCGGCCCGGGGCCGGGCGGGGTACGCGCCGCGCCGGGCCGGCCACCGTGCGAGCCGGCCCGGGCGCGCGGCCGACGTCAGGACACCCGGATGACGACCTTCCCGCGCACGTGCCCGCTCGCGGAGAGCTCGTGGGCCGCGGCGGTCTCCTCGAGGGGGAACACCTGGGCGACCTCGGGTCGCACCTTGCCGTCGTCGATCAGCGCGGCGAGCGCCGCGAGGTCGGCGCTGTCCGGCCGGACCCACATGTAGGCGCCGCCCACCGCGGCGACCTCCGGGTCCGCGACGGACCCGACGCGCACCTGCCCCGTGCCGACCTCCGGGGTGGTGGCGACGACACCGCCGCCCACGAGGTCGAGGACGACGTCGACGCCGTCGGGCGCGAGGGACCGGACGCGCTCGACGAGCCCGTCGCCGTAGGCCACCGGCTCGGCACCGAGGGAGCGGAGGTGCTCGTGGTTGCCCTCGCTCGCGGTCCCGATGACCCGTGCCCCGAGGGCGCGGGCGATCTGCACCGCGAACCCGCCGACCCCGCCGGCGGCCGCGTGGACGAGGAGCGTGTCGCCCTCGCCCACCCCGAGGCGACGCAGCGCCTGGTACGCGGTGAGCCCGGCGAGCGGCACGGCCGCGGCCTCCTCGAACGACGCCGTCCGCGGCTTGTGCGCCAGCGTGCGGACGGGAGCGGCGACGAGCTCCGCCGTCGTCCCGCCGCCGACCACGTCCTTGCGCACGTAGCCGAAGACCTCGTCGCCCACCTCGAACTCGTGCGCGTCGGCGCCCACCTGCTCCACCACGCCGGCCATGTCCCACCCGGGGACGACCGGGAAGACGGCGTCCATGAGGCCGTCGAGGTAGCCCTCCCGCACCTTCCAGTCGACCGGGTTGACGGACGTCGCCCGGACGCGGACGAGCACGGAGTCGGGCCCGACCTTGGGGGTGGGCAGGTCGGTCAGCTCGAGGACGTCGGGGCCGCCGTAGGTCGTGTACGCGATCGCTCTCATAGAGGCAGCAACAGGCGTCACCGCGAGATGTTCCCCCGCGGGCACCGCGCGGCCCCTTCCCCTCACCGCTGCGATCTTGGAGACTGGCGGTGCCACGACGTCGTCGACGTCGTGTCAGGGGCGGGAGGGCGGCCGTGGAGCTGCTGCGCATCTACGTGGTCCTCGACGGTGTCGCGCCCGCGGTCTGGCGCCGTGTCGACGTGCCGCGCTCGCTGCCGCTGGACCGGCTGCACCTGGTCCTCCAGGGCGCGATGGGGTGGACCGGCGTCCACTCCTACGCGTTCGAGACCGTCGCCGCCGACGGCTCGCGGCACCCGGAGCGGTTCCTGCCCGACCACGCCCTGGACGGCGGTCAGGTGGGCGAGCGCGAGACGACGATGCCGGTCGGCCGGCTGCTCGGGCGACCGGGCGACCGGCTGCGCTATCTCTACGACAGCGGCGACGAGTGGGACCACACCCTGCGGCTGGAGCAGGTCGTCCCAGGCATCGACGAGCACCCTCGCTGCGTCGCGGGTGCCCGAGCCTGCCCCCCGGAGAGCTGTGGTGGTCCGGCCGGCTACGACCACCTCCTGCAGGTCCTCGCCGACTCACCGCGCCGCGACGCCGCGAGGTTCGACGTCGCGCGGGCCCAGGACGCCGTCGTCCGCCTCCTCGCCGCTGCCCCGGCCCCCGGCTCGACGGAACGGGAGCACGGGGCCGGTCGCGCGGGGCGGGACGGGACGGCCCACCCGACGGCGACGCGGGGCGAGGAGCGCCGGCGTGCGCGGCTGTCCGGGCGGGTCGATGTGCTCGGCGACCTGCTCCTGCGCGCCGCAGGCCCGGGCGACGAGGTGCTCTCGGTGCTCGCTCGCCGCGCGCGGACCGGGGAGCCGGTCACGATCGACCCGACGACGGCGGCGCGCATGGTCGCCCCGGTCGCGTGGCTCGTCCGGCGCGTCGGCGCCGACGGCGTCCCGCTCACCGCCGCCGGCTACCTGCGCCCCGTCGACGTGGTGGCCGTCGCGCGGGAGCTCGACCTCGCGGGGGAGTGGCACGGCGCGCTGAACCGCGAGGCGACGACCGTGCCGCTGCTCGTGTGGCGCGAGGGGCTCCAGCGGGCCGGTCTGCTCCGGGCCGCCCAGGGGAGGCTGCGCGCCAGCCGCGCGGCCCTCGAGCTCGTCGACGACCCGGTCGGGCTCTGGTGGTTCCTCGCCGAGCGCGTGCCGGTCGGCACGGCGGCAGAGCGTGACGCCGGGCTCGTCGTCCTCCTCGACCTCGCCGGGGACGGCACCGCCCCCGCGGCGGGGTACCCCGATCACCCCGGCCGATCGGACTCGGTCGGAGGCGCGGGGCGGAACGGCCGTCACCGCACCGGCGCCGCCATGCACGCGCTCGGATGGTGCGGGCGCGACGCCGAGGTGCTCGCCGCTGCCGAGGTCCGCTCGACCGCGGATCGGACGGTCGAGCTGCTGCACCGGCTCGGCTGCTTCGTCGACGCGGGCGTCCTCGGCCGGCGTGCCGTCCCGACGCCGGAGGGCGTCCTCTTCGCCCGCGCGGCCCTGCAGACCTGGCCCTGACCAGGACGTGCAAGGGCCGCGGCCCCTCCGACACAGGAGGGGTAGAGGTCCGACCCGGGCCCGGAGCGGCGCGGCACGACCGCGCGAGAGGGGTGAGCGCGATGCGAGCGACGGGACGGACAGTGCTGGGACGGACGGTGCGCGGCGCCGTCGTCGGCCTGGCGGTGCTGGCGATGACGGCGTGCGGCGGGACGGTCGACGCGGGCAGCGGGGGCGGCCAGACGGACGATGGCGGCGAGGAGGACGGGCTCGTGCGGGACGTGGAGCCGGATGCGCCGCTGCTGCAGGTCCGCTCCGCCGGGGGGTTCGTCATGCCCGGGTACGACTTCGCCGCCGTGCCGAGCCTCACGGTGTACGAGGACGGCCGGGCGATCACGCAGGGCCCGCAGATCATGATCTTCCCCGGGCCGCTGCTGCCGAACCTCCTGGTCGCAGACCTCACCGACGACGACGTCGCGGCGATCGTCGAGGCCGCCCGCGACGCGGGCCTGCTGGCCGAGGCGCCGGACTACGGGCAGCCGCCGGTCGCGGACGTGCCCACGACGTACGTCACGATCACCGTCGACGGCGAGACGTACGTCCACGCGGCGAACGCGCTCGGCATGGGCGACGGGACGGACGCCGGCAGGGGCGAGGACGTCGTCGGCGAGGACGTCGTCGGCGGGGACGCCGGGGACGCCGGCGACGGGGTGGGCGACGGCGCGGGCGGCTCGGACGAGTTCGGTCAGCCGCAGGAGATCGGGCTGACCCCGGAGCAGGTCGCGGCGCGCATCGCCCTCACCGACTTCCTGGGGGAGGTCGGTGCGATCGTGCCGACCGGCGACGGCGAGCCGTACGAGATCACGGCGTTCGCGGTGTCGGGCCGGCCCGCGGAGGGCGGGATGCCGGCGGACCCAGGGCTCGAGATCCAGGTCGTGCCGTGGCCGCTCGCCACCCCGGCGCTCGCGGACCTCGAGGGCTGCGTCGTCGTGGACGGGGACGACGCCGCGACCCTGCTGGAGTCGCTCCGGGACGCCAACCAGCTCACGCAGTTCGAGGAGGACGGCACCACCTACGACGTGTGGTTCCGGCCGCTGCTGCCGCACGAGGCGGAGTGCCCGGACGGCGCATGAGGGACGCCCGCCGCGGGGGGGCGGCGGGTCGGGGCCGGGCACGGCCCCGACAGGACGGGGAGCCGGTGGTGGACCGGCTCCCCGTCCCCCTGTCCACCCCGAGACGTCCCGGTTCCGAGACGGCGCGGTCGTGTGTGGAGAGTTGGTCGTCCTCTGGGCTGCTACCTCCCCACCGGAGCGGCGGCGAGACGACGGGCAGCTCCTGTGAGGGGCCGGCAGCTCAGCCGAGGCTGCTCCCCGCGACCACGGCGCCCGCGAGGACGCACACGAACGCGACGCCCATGAGGCTCAGGGCCGCCTTGTTCTCGTGCGCCGGGGCGTCCAGGTCGGGCAGGTTCCCGCTGAGACGGACGAGCGCGACGCTCGCGACGCCGAGCAGCACCGCCGTCGCCAGCAGGGGCGGTCGCGACAGGAGCAGCGCGCCGAGCAGCGCGACGACGGCGAGCGCCCCGAACGAGACGCCGATGATCCGCACGCGCCACTGCCTGAAGCGCTGGAAGGAGCCGGGGGCGCCGGGGTTCTGGCTCATGGTGCGGCCAGCGTAACGATCACCGGTGCGTCCTCGGCGGTCGCGGGTCGGTCCCTGATCATCGGGCCCGGCGCTGCCAGACTGGCGCGGCCGCCACGCCGTCGTCCGGTGCCGTGGTCGCGCGCGAAGGGGAGATCCGTGACCACCACCGACGAGTACGCCGTCGTCACCAAGGACCTGCGCAAGACGTACCGGACCGCCCGCGGCCGCCAGGTCGCCGTCGACAGCCTGTCGCTGCGCGTGCCGGTCGGCGGCGTGCACGGGTTCCTCGGCCCCAACGGCTCGGGCAAGACGACGACGATCCGCATGCTGCTGGGCCTCGTGCGGCCGGACTCCGGACGCGTGCGGATCTTCGGTCACCACGTGCCGGAGGCGCTGCCGGAGGTGGTCGGGCGGGTCGGGGCGATCGTCGAGTCGCCGAAGTTCCTGCCCTCGTTCACCGGCCGCCGCAGCCTCACGCTGCTCGCCGACGCCATCGGCGCCCCGCGCGCCCGGGTGGACGAGGTCCTGTTCGCGACGTCGCTGCGGGACCGCGCCGACGACGCCTTCTCCGCCTACTCCCTCGGCATGAAGCAGCGCCTGGCGATCGCCGCGACGCTGCTCAAGCAGCCGGACCTGCTGATCTTCGACGAGCCCACCAACGGCCTCGACCCCGCCGGCATCCACGAGATCCGCACGACCATGCGCCGCCTCGCCGACGAGGGCCGCACCGTCCTGGTCAGCAGCCACATCCTCGCCGAGGTCGAGCAGGTGGCGGACACGGTGTCGATCGTCGGGCGCGGGCGGCTGCTGGCGAGCGGGCGGGTCGCGGACGTCATCGGGGAGCGGACCGCCGCCGTCCGCGTCGGGGTCCCGCAGCCCGAGCGCGCCGCGCAGGTTCTGGCCGCGGCGGGGCTCACCGTCCGGGCCGACGGCGCCGCGCTGCTGGTCGAGGGCGAGCGCGACCCGGGACGGATCACGTGGCTGCTCGCGCAGCAGGGCCTCTGGGTGCACGAGCTCACCCCCGTCCGCGCCGGCCTGGAGCAGGTGTTCCTCGAGCTGACCCAGGGCGCGTCGCTCGGGGCCCCGCCGACGACGGCGCCCGGTGCCGCCCCGCCGACGACGGTGCCTCCCGCCCCGCCGACGACGGCGCCGCCCGGTCCCAGCGCCCCGTCCGTGGCGGGGGGTGCGCGATGAGGCTGCTGACCGTGGAGGTGCGGCGCATCGCGGCACGCCGGCTCATCTCGCTCGTCGTCGTCGGCGGGCTCCTCGCGGTCGGGCTCGTGCTCGCCGGTGCGTGGCAGAGCGCCCGGCCGCTCAGCGACGCCCAGCTCGAGGAGGCGCAGCGGCAGTACGCGTTCGCCCTGGAGGACTGGGAGGCCAACGGCGAGCAGATGGTCGCCGACTGCCTCGAGTCCCAGGAGCGGGAGTCCGAGCTGGCGGGGGAGCCCGTCGACTTCGGCTGCGACCAGATGGCGCCGCAGGAGGAGTGGTTCGCCCCGCAGACGACCGAGCTCGCCTCGACGTTCGTCCCGCTCCTGTCGACGACGGCGACGTTGCTCGTCCTCCTCGTGCTCGTGGTCGGCGTGACGGCCACGGCGGCCGAGGTGAGCAGCGGCGCGATGGGCACCTGGCTGACCTTCGTGCCGCAGCGGATGCGGGTGCTGTTCTCGAAGGTGGGAGCGAGCGCCGTCGTCGGCGTGCCCGTGACCGCCCTCCTCGTGGCGGCGCTGGTCGGGGGGCTGTACGTCGTGCACGCCGCGCAGGGTGCGCTCGGCGACATGACCGGCGCGGTGTGGGGCGAGGTCGCGTGGACGGCCCTGCGGATCGTGCTGGTCGGCGCGCTGGTCGCGGGTGTCGGGGCGGCGCTCGGGGTGCTGCTCAAGCACACGGGCGTGGCCCTGGGCCTCGTGATCGCCTACGCCGTGGTCCTCGAGGGGATCCTGGGCAACC
>NZ_CAMPHH010000147.1 GCF_946885855.1 uncultured Actinotalea sp.
GGCCCGCCCGACCCCGAGGAGCACGCATGACCGAGATCCCCACGGCCCCGACGGTGGACCGCGCGCGCCTCGCCGCGGCGCACCGCCGGGAGTCCGAGCGCTTCGTCGCCGACCACCCGGCGTGCGCGGAGCTGGCGCGCCGCGGCCGCGCCCACATGCCGCTGGGCGTCCCGATGTCCTGGATGGCGAAGTGGCCGGGGGGCTTCCCGGTGCACGTGACGGAGGCGATCGGCGCACACTTCACCTGCGCCGACGGCCATGAGCACGTGGACCTCTGCCTCGGCGACACCGGGGCGATGGTGGGGCACTCGCCCGCCGCCACGGTGCGCGCGGTGCGCGAGCAGTCCGGCCGGGGGATCACCACGATGCTGCCGACGGCCGACGCCGCCGTCGTCGCCGAGGAGCTGACGCGCCGCTTCGGCACGGGGACGCCCGCCGTCGACCAGTGGCAGTTCACCCTCACCGCGACCGACGCGAACCGGCACGTCATCCGGTACGCCCGGCAGGTCACGGGCCGCCCCCGGGTCGCCGTCATCGACTTCTGCTACCACGGCAGCGTCGACGAGACCTTCGCGACCCTGGACGAGCGCGGACGGGTCGTGGCACGCCGCGGGAACATCGGCGCGCCGGTCGACCCGGCCGCGACGACGGCGGTGGTGCCGTTCAACGACCTCGCGGCGCTGGAGCGCGAGCTCGCCACGGGCACCGTCGCGGCCGTGCTCCTGGAGCCGGCGATGACCAACATCGGCATCGTCCTGCCCGAGGACGGGTACCACACCGCGCTGCGCGAGATGACGCGCCGGCACGGCGCGCTGCTGGTCATCGACGAGACCCACACGCTCTGCGCCGGCCCGGGCGGCTGCACGCGTGCGTGGGGGCTGGACCCGGACGTCGTCGTCGTCGGCAAGACGATCGGCGGCGGGATCCCCTCCGGGGCCTTCGGGATGACCAGCGAGCTCGCGGACCGCGTCGTGCACGCGGTCGAGCTCGAGGACATCGACGTGGGCGGCGTGGGCGGGACCCTCGCGGGCAACGCGCTCTCCCTCGCGGCGATGCGCGCGACGCTGACCGAGGTGCTCACCGACGACGTCTTCGGCCGGATGGACGAGCTCGCGGTCGCCTGGACCGACGGCGTCCGGGGCGTGCTGGACGCGCACGGGCTGCCGTGGCACGTCACGCGCCTGGGCTGCCGCGCGGAGTACGCCTTCTCCCCGGAGCCGCCCCGGGACGGGGCCGCGGCGGCCGCCGCGGACGACTTCGAGCTCCAGCAGTACCTGCACCTGCAGGCCCTCAACCGCCGCGTGCTCCTCACGCCGTTCCACAACATGGCGCTCATGAGCCCGGCGACGTCGCACGCGGACGTCGACGCGCACACGGCGGCGTTCGAGGAAGCCGCGCAGGACCTCCTCGGGTGAGGCCGCTCCCGACGGACGTCACCGGGCGGACGTCACCCGGTCCCGGCCGTCGTCCTTGGCCTGGTACATCAGCTCGTCGACGCGGCCGAGCACCGACTCCGGCGTCTCGCCGACGGCGAGCACGGCGACCCCGAAGCTCGCCGTCACGCGGACCCCCACCGAGCGCAGGACGGCTTCCGGGAGGACCTCGCGCAGCCGCTCCGCGAGCTGGACGGCCTGGTCACGGTCCGTCTGCGGCGCGACGACGACGAACTCCTCGCCGCCCAGCCGGCCCAGCACGTCGGTGTGCCGCACGACGTCCGCGGCGGCCGCGGCGACGGCGCGGAGCACCTCGTCGCCGACGGCGTGCCCCAGCGTGTCGTTGACGGCCTTGAACCGGTCGAGGTCGAAGTACAGGACGGCCACCGGGGCGTCGTCGGCGCGGGCCGCCTGGAAGGTCAGCTCCTCCAGCACCCGCCGGCGGTTCGCCAGGCCCGTGAGCTCGTCGAGGTAGGCGAGGTCACGCAGGTGGGCGGCCGTGGCGTGGGCCCGCTGCGCCTGGGCGGTCGCCTCCACCAGGCGGTCCTTCCACCGGGAGTACAGGTGCAGCAGCAGGAGCACGACGACCAGGTACGCGGCATAGCGGAGGGTGTCGACCACGTACGCGGTGCCGCCGGGCACCTGGGTGAGCCCGGCGCACGTCACCGCGACCGTGGCGGCGATGAGGACCGCGCCGTGCGTGACGGCGGCCCGCGAGGACCGGTCGAGGAAGCCCAGGACCACGAAGACGACGATGCCCATGAAGGACAGCGGGAAGAGGGAGGCCCAGCCCTGGGCCGCGTCCTCGGCGGTCGTCAGCCGGGCGGCGATGCCGACGAGCCAGGCGCCGTCGAGCCCCAGCAGCGCGACCCGGGTCGCCGCCGTGGTCAGGTGCGGTCGCCGCGCGATGACCCACGCGAAGGCCAGGAGGCCCGCCATGACGGGCGGGTAGCCGAGCAGCACGTGCGGGTCCTGCCCGCCCCGTGCGACGAGGAGCGCACCCATGACCGGGACGCCCGAGAGGATGCCGGCGATGAGGTACCGCCGACCGTGGCCCGTGGCGACCTCGAACGCGGTCGACGAGGGCGCCCTGCCGCTCATACCACCCCTCTCCTCCCGGTGCCGCAGCCCCCTGCGCACCGAGCGTCAGTGCTCCTGCACACCCCACGGTGAGCCGTACCCCTCGGGCGTGGGTGCCGCGAGGAGCTCGAGGAAGGGCACGGCGTCGAAGGCCTCGGGGCCGAGGACGCCCGTCCCCGCCCAGGTGCCGCGTGCGAGGAGCTCGAGCGCGACCACCGGGTTGACCGCCGTCTGCCAGACGACGCACTGCGCACCGTACTCGCTCATCGACCACGCGTTGTCGACCACGTGGTGGAGGTAGGTGGACCGCGGGGCGCCGTCCTTGCCCGTGCCCGTGACCAGGACGCCCGCGCAGGTCGCACCCCGCATCCGCTCGCCGAGGCCGGCCGGGTCCGGCAGGCAGGCCGCGACGACGTCGCGCGGGCTGACCGCCACGGGCGCGCCGTCGGCGCCGCGCACGCGGACCGGGGCGGTCCGGTCCAGGCCGAGGGTGTGCAGCGTGCGCAGGACGCCGATGAACTCCTCACCCAGCCCGTACTTGAACGTCACCTTGTCCGCCTGGAGGTACCGCGGCATGAGCAGCACCTCCTCGTGCTCGACGTGGACGCACTCGACGGGACCGATGCCACCGGGGAAGTCGAAGACCTCCGGCTCGTGGAACGGCGGCACCGTGTACCAGCCGGCCTCGGGGCTGCCGCCTGCCTCGGCCCGCGCCCGCTCCCAGACGACGGGCGGGTTGAGGCACTCCTCGATCGTCGTCCAGATCGAGAACGACGGCGCGAAGATCGGCTCGCCGTCGTCGCCGACGACGACGAGGTTCGACCCGTCGCGCGTGCCGAGCTCCGTGATGTGGGAGAACAGGTGGTCGGCGGCGTAGCGGGCCAGGACGTCCGACAACCCGGGCTCGACGCCCATGCCGACGAGCGCCAGGCGCCCCGCGTCCCGCCACCGGGCGTCCTGGGCGAACTGCTCGTCGCCGAGCTTGACGCCGGTGCGCGCGTACGGCTCCTCGGGGTGGGGCCGGGACAGCGACATCGCCATGTCGAGGTAGTCCGCGCCGGCGGCCAGCGCCCCCTCGAACACGGGCATCACGAAGCGCGGGTCCACGGCGTTGAGCACGTGGGTCGCGCCGTGGTCCCGGGCGAGGGCTGCGACCGCCGTCCGGTCCGAGGCGTCGACGTGCGCCGCGACGAAGCGCTCCGGGCGCACGGTCGCCGCGTGGTCGCGGACCGCGCCGACGGTGCGCTCGGCCCGGGCGGTGTCGTGGTCCGCCACCACCATCCGCTCGAAGAAGTCGCGTCGCCCGGCGATGCGCGCGACCGCGTCGCCCACGCCGCCGCTGCCGACCACGAGGATCCTCATGCCGCCTCCTGTCGTCCTGCCCGCGGGTCGCCGGTCAACGCCGACGCCGCCGCGCCACCGAGAGCACCTGCACGACCACGACCAGCAGGAGTGCCAGGAAGAACATCGCCGAGCCGATGACGTTGGCCTGCGCGGGGATGCCGCGCGTGGCCGACACGTACACGAACTTGGGGAAGGTCGTGAAGTTGCCCGAGTTGAAGTTGGTGATGATGAAGTCGTCGAAGCTGAGCGAGAACGCCAGGAGGGCCGCCGCCGCGATGCCGGGCAGCAGCAGCGGGAAGGTCACGCGCCAGAACGCCTGCACCGGCGAGGCGTAGAGGTCCGCCGCCGCCTCCTCGAGCCTCGGGTCCAGGCTGGCGACGCGGGCCTTGACGGTGACGACCACGAAGCTGATGCAGAACATCGTGTGGGCCAGCACCACGGTCGTGAAGCCCGGGTTGACCCGCAGGCTGAGGAACTGGGCGAGCAGCGCCGCGCCGAGCACGACCTCGGGCGTCGACATCGGCAGGAAGATCAGCAGGTTGGCCGCGGTGCGGCCCCGGAAGCGGTAGCGGACCAGGGCCAGGGCGATGAGGGTGCCGAAGGACGTCGCGACGACCGTGGCGATGACCCCGACCTGGAGCGAGTTGACCAAGGCCTGGCACACCTGGGGCGCGCCGCACGGGTTCTGCCAGTTCTCCCAGGTGAAGCCCCGCCACAGCAGGTTGGTCCGTCCCGGCTCGTTGAACGAGAACGCCACCGTGTAGGCGATCGGGACCATGAGGTAGACGAAGGCGAGCGCGGCGAAGATCGGCACGATCGCCTCGCCGATCCGCCAGCGGCGGCGCACCACCGGCGGCCGGTCGTCGACGCCGTCGTCGGCTGGTCGCGCGGTGACCCCGGCCGTGACGCTCGTCCCCACCGTGCCGCTCACAGGAGCTCCTCCGTCCCCGCCCGGCGGATGTACGCGGCGACGAGCGCCAGGATCGCCAGCATGAGGACGAACGACAACGCCGCGGCGGTCGGGTAGTCGCTCACCCGGAAGAACCGCGAGTCGATGACCTGGCCGATCATGGTGGTGCTGTTGTTGCCGAGCAGCACGGAGTTGACGAAGTCGCCCGACGCCGGGATGAAGGTGAGGAGCGTCCCGGAGACGACACCCGGCATGGACATCGGCAGGGTGACGCGCCAGAACGTCGTCGGCCCGTTCGCGTAGAGGTCCGCGCCCGCCTCGATGAGCCGCGGGTCCAGGCGCTCGAGGTTGGCGTAGATCGGCAGGGTCATGAACGGCAGGAAGTTGTAGGTCAGACCCGCGACGACGGCGACCGACGTCGCCGTGAGCCGGCCGTCCGGGGGCAGGACCGAGAGCGCCCGCAGGCCTGCGACGACGAAGCTCTCGTCCGCGAGGATCTGCTTCCACGCGATGGTCCGCAGGATGAAGCTCGTGAAGAACGGCGCGATGACGAGGACCAGGAGCATCGCCTGCAGGAACGGGCGACCACGCGCCCGCACCGCGATGACGTACGCCATCGGGTACCCGATGCAGAACGCGAGGACCGTCGCGATCCCCGCGTAGGCGAAGGACCGCACGAGCTGGGGCCAGTACGTCTCCAGCGAGCGCACGTAGTTCTGCCACTCGAACGCGGGCTGGAACTGCCCGACGTCGCCGCCGGGCACGGGCACGTAGAGCGACGTCACGAGGAGGGCGAACACCGGGACGACGAAGAAGAGGCCGAGGTAGAGCATGCCGGGCGCCAGCAGCAGGTAGGCACCGCCGCGGGCCTTGCGCGTCGGCCGGACCGCGGTCCCGGTGCCCCCGCCGTGGCCGAGGGCGGAGACGACGCTCATTCCTCAGGCCTCCTCGTCCGCGAGGGCGGCGCCCGCCGTCGCGTCCTCGGTCCCGTCGAGGCCGAACGTGTGCTTGACGGCCCAGCCGAGCATGACCTCGTCGCCGGCCCGGATCGCCCGACCGCCGAACACGTTCTGCGCGAAGACGCCCAGCGTGCCCAGCCCGGGGACGAGGACCTGGTACTGCGTGCTCACGCCCGTGAACGCGACGTCGGTCACCCGACCGGGGCCGACGACGTTCGAGTCGTCCGGCACGCCCTCGTCGGCGAAGAAGATGTGGAGCTTCTCCGGCCGCACACCCACGAGGACCGCTCCGGAGGTCGTGACCGCACGGTCCCGGGGGACCCACAGGCGGCGCCCGCCGACCTCCACCCCGAGCACCTCGCCGGCCTCCTCGCGCACCTCGCCGGCCAGGAGGTTCGACTGGCCGAGGAAGTTCGCCACGAACGCCGTCCGCGGCAGCTCGTAGAGCTCCTCCGGCGCGCCCATCTGCTCGATCCGTCCGTGGTTCATCACCGCGACGGTGTCGGCCATGGTCATGGCCTCCTCCTGGTCGTGGGTGACGTGGACGAAGGTCTGACCCACCTCGACCTGGATCCGCTTGAGCTCGGTCTGCATCTGGCGGCGCAGCTTGAGGTCCAGGGCACCCAGCGGCTCGTCGAGCAGGAGGACCGCGGGGTTGTTGACGATCGCCCGGGCCAGCGCGACGCGCTGCTGCTGACCGCCCGACATCTGCGACGGCCGCCGGTCGGCCAGGTGGCTCATCTCCACGAGGTCGAGGGCGGCGCGGGCCCGCTGCTCGGCGTCGGCGACCCGCTTGCGCCGCAGCCCGAAGGCCACGTTCTCCAGGACGTCCAGGTGCGGGAACAGCGCGTAGGACTGGAAGACGGTGTTGACCGGCCGCTGGTGGGCCCGCGTCGACGTGACGTCCTGCCCGCCGAGGAGGATCCGTCCGCGCGTGGGGGCCTCCAGGCCGGCGACCATCCGCAGCGTCGTCGTCTTCCCGCACCCGGACGGGCCGAGCAGCGCGAAGAACGACCCGGCGGGGATCGTCAGCGACAGGTCGTCGACCGCGGTGTACGCGCCGAAGTCCTTGGTGATGCGCTCGAGGACGAGGTCGGCGCCCCCGCCACCCGGCCGGCCCCCGCCCGCCGGATGGGTCGTGCCCGTCGTGCCCGCCTCGTCCGTCGGCTCGACGCGTCCGGGATCCGCGTGCACCTGCGCCCCCACCGCCGTCAGTTCCCGATCACGGACTGGAACTCGGTGTTGTACCGCGTCTCCTCCTCGGGCGTGAGCGCCCGGAAGACGCGGGCCCGGGACAGCGTCTCCTCGTTGGGGAAGATCAGCTGGTTCTCGGCGAGCTCCGGGTCGATGGTGAGCATCTCCTCGTACGCACCCTCGACCGGGCAGATGTAGTTGACGTACGCGGCGACCTCGGCCGCGACGGCCGGGTCGTAGTAGTAGTTCATGAGCCGCTCGGCGTTGGTCTTGCGCGGGCTGCCGACCGGGACCATGAGGTTGTCGCTCCACAGCGTGCCGCCCGCCTCCGGCAGCACGAACTCCCAGTTGTCACCGTTCTCGAAGTTCAGCACGGTGATGTCGCCGGACCAGCCGATGACCGCGAGCGCGTCGCCGGACACGAGGTCCTCGGCGTAGGAGTTGCCGCGCACCTGGCGGATCTGGCCGGAGGAGATCTGCTCGTCCAGGACCTCCAGGGCGGCGAAGAACTCGTCGTCGCCCCAGTCCTCCGTGGAGGGGTCGACACCCTGCTCCATCATGATGATCCCGATGGTGTCGCGCATCTCCGAGAGCACCATGACCCGCCCGGCCAGGTCGGGGTTCCACAGGTCCGACACGGTCCGCAGGCCGTCCGGCACCGCCTCCTTGTTCCAGGCCAGCCCGGCGAAGCCGGACTGCCAGGTCAGGGAGTGCTCCCGCCCCGGGTCGAAGGAGACGTCGCGCAGGCCGGGCAGCAGGTTCTCCCAGTTCGGGATGTTCGCCTTGTCCAGCTGCTGGGTGTAGCCCAACCGGATCATCCGGGCGGCCATCCAGTCCGTCAGCGTGACAATGTCCTGGCCGATGTCCTGGCCGTTCGCGAGCTGCCCCTGGACCCGGCCGTAGTAGGAGTCGTTGTCCTCGATGTCCTCGGAGTACGTGGCCTCGATGCCCGTCTCCTCGGTGAACCGCTCCAGCGTCGGGTACGTCTGCGTCGTGTCGTCGTAGTCGAGGTAGAGGGTCCAGTTCGCCCAGTTCACCGTCGGGTCCGACTCGGAGACGTCTTCGACCGGTCCGCCCGTCGAGGTGCTCTCGCCCGTCGACGTCCCGCCCGTCCCGCAGGCCGCGAGCAGCGCGCCCATGCCGGCCACTCCGGCGCCGGTCTGCAGGACGGAGCGGCGGGACACCCGGGAGCGCTCGGCGAGCTGGGCGCGGACGATGGCGCGGACGACGGGGTCGGCGGGTGCGGGACGACGCTTCACAGGTGCTCCTGTCGGGTCTGCGCCCCGGCGGGGCCGAGGTGCGGGTCGAACGGGGTGGGACGGGCCCGGCCGGCGGGACGGGCGCGGACGGCGGTGCCCGGCCCGGCCCCGGCGGACGTGCCGGTTGCGTGCGCCGATGGTGTCAGGGGGGCGCGCGTCACACAAGGGATTCCATCGTCAGATCAGCACTCTGCAACGAAAAAGTCACACGAACACGACCTGTTCGACGCGAACGGCGGGACGGGGCCGCCGGGACAGCGCGGACGCACGGCGGCGACCCCGTCCCGGCGGGTCACTCGAACGCGCTCATGACGTGCTTGATCCGCGTGTAGTCCTCGAACCCGTACATCGACAGGTCCTTGCCGTACCCG
>NZ_CAMPHH010000148.1 GCF_946885855.1 uncultured Actinotalea sp.
GAGCCATCTGGAAGATTTCGTTGCGCTTCTTCTCGCCGCCGGAGAAGCCCTCGTTGACCGAGCGCTTGGTCAAATCGGCACTGATTTCGACGAGGCGCGCCTTCTCCCGCATCAGGCCGAGGAACGCGACCGCAAACGCGGCGAGCACCATCACCATCAGCGCGGCGGGCAGGCGCGGCAACAATCTCGGCGAGACCAGGAGGACCACGAGCGAGCCCATACCCACCGCGAGCGTCGGCAGGTCCGGCTGCTCGTTGTCGAACGAGTCCGGCAGGTTCTCCGTCATGTCGCCACGGTGGCACCGGGCGCGGACGGGCGCATCCGGAGGGCGCGGGCGCGAGGTCGAGGTGACGGATGCGATCTTCCTGCCCTTGGGGTTACCGTGACGACGCCCTTCCTCGCCCGGACCACGCCGGGGAGGGCGCCACGCGGCGTCAAGGACGACGGTCGCCACCGATCGTCCGGCGCCCCTGCGACGGAGGCTGTGCGATGGCGGGCTGGGACAAGAGTGGGTCTGTCGGGGGGATCACCGTCACGGAGACGCCGGAGGCGACCGTGGCGCACCTATGGGGGGAGATCGACGACGCCCTGCGGCAGCAGGCCGGTTCGGTGCTCGCCCGGGCCCTGGACCGCGACCTGCCGGTCGTGCTGGACACGAGCCGCGTGGAGTTCATCGACTCCGCGGGGATCGCGTTCCTCATCCAGCTGTGCACCATCGGCCGGGAGGAGGGGCTCACCGTGACCCTCAAGGACCCGCCGCCGGTCGTCAGCGAGGTCATCGAGATCCTCGGCCTGACGGAGATGTTCGGCGGACCCGCGCCCGTGGCCGGCTGACCGGGTCCGGCGTCCGGACGTCACCGTGCCCGGTCGTGGCCTCGGTCGTCATCGGGTCGCCAGGGCCGCGAGCTGTCGTGCGTGCTCGCCCCGCAGCCACGGGTCGGCGAGCCGGGGGTCCTCAGGCGTGCGCCCGCCGGACAGGGCGTCGAGGTAGGCCCGATCGGCGGCGAGCCGCTCCCGCAGCCCCGCGGCGTCGGTGACGTGCCCGTGCCCGGGTACCAGGACCCTGACGGCGTACCGCTGCGCCGCGGCCTCGAGCGTGTCCAGCGTCGCCCGGTAGTCCGCCAGCGGTTCCGCCGCGGCGTCGTCCAGCAGCGGGATCTCCAGGTCCGAGAGCACGTCGCCGGCGACGAGCACCCCGGTGTCGGGCACGACGAGCGCCGCGGAGCCGGGCGCGTGCGCGGCGTAGGGGACGACGACGACCTCGCGCGCCGCCCAGGGCAGCAGCACGTCACCTTCGGTGGTCGTCCTGTCCGCGACGGGGCCGCCGCAGGCCCCCGCCACCGCGTCCAGCGGCGTCAGCCGGGCGACGGTCGCCGGGTCGTGACCCGCGCCGTCGTCGGCGGCCGAGCGCACGAGCGGCCCCCGCTCGCGCTCCGCCGTCGCGACGCAGGCCGCCGTGGCCCAGCGCGGCACGTCCCCGAGCCCCTCGTGCCACAGCACGTGGTCCCAGTGCGGGTGCGTCGCGAAGCCCGCGACGGGCGTCCAGCCCCGGCGGCGCACCTCGCGCGCGAGGCCGGCCACCTCCGCGGCGGTCAGGGCGGGGTCGACGACGACGCACGTGCCGTCCGCGGCGACGAGCACGGTCGACGTCGTCGTGTAGCGGACCGCTGTGACCACGTGGACGCCGGGCGCCACCTCGACGAGGTCCCGGCCCTCGTCGTCGGTGCGCGCCATCAGTCGAGCTCGCCCCCGCGCGCGGCGAGGGCGGCGGCGCCGACGATGCCGGCGGCGTTGCGCAGCTGCGCGGGCACGATGGGCGTGCGCAGGTCCAGCAGGGGCAGGAAGCTCTCGTGCTTCTTGCTCACGCCACCCCCGACGACGATGAGGTCGGGCCAGAACAGGTCCTCGACGACCCGGAAGTAGCGCTGCAGCCGCTGCGCCCACTGCTCCCAGGACAGGTCCTCGCGGTCCCGGGCGCTGTCCGCGGCGCGGGACTCCGCGTCGTACCCGTCGATCTCGAGGTGTCCCAGCTCCGTGTTGGGCACGAGCGTCCCGTCGACGACGAGGCACGAGCCGATGCCGGTGCCGAGGGTCACGACGAGCACCACCCCCGGCCGGTCCTTCGCGGCCCCGTAGACGGTCTCCGCGTAGCCGGCGGCGTCCGCGTCGTTGACGGCGAGGACACGGCGGCCGGTCGCCGCGGCGACGACGGCGGTGACGTCCGTCCCGATCCAGGAGTCGTCGACGTTGGCCGCGGACCGGGCCACCCCGTGCTGGATGACCGCCGGGAAGGTGACGCCGATCGGCAGGTCGGCCGGGAGGTGGAAGGAGTCGACCACCTCCGCGACGGTGGCGGCGACCGCGTCGGGGGTCGCCGGCTGCGGCGTGGGGATGCGCACGCGGTCGGCGGCGAACTCGCCGCGGGCGAGGTCCACGGGGGCGCCCTTGATCCCGCTGCCGCCGATGTCGACGCCGAAGGCCGTGCCGGTCAGGTGGGCCGGGTCGCGGGTCGTCACGGCAGCGTGAGGATCTCGGCGCCGGTCTCGGTCACGACCAGCGTGTGCTCGAACTGGGCGCTGCGCCTGCGGTCCTTGGTGACGACCGTCCACCCGTCGTCCCACATCTCCCAGTCCGGCGTGCCGAGGTTCAGCATGGGCTCGATGGTGAACACCATCCCGGTCTCGATGACCGTGTCGTGGTGCGGCGCGGCGTCGTAGTGCGGGACGACCAGGCCGGAGTGGAAGGCCTCGCCGACGCCGTGGCCGGTGAAGTCGCGCACCACGCCGTAGCCGAACCGGCGCGCGTAGGTCTCGATGACCCGCCCGATGACGTTGAGCTGCCGCCCGGGGGCGACGGCCTTGATCCCGCGCATCATCGCCTCGTGGGTGCGCTCGACGAGCAGCCGGGACTCCTCGTCCACGTCCCCGACGAGGAACGTCGCGTCCGTGTCGCCGTGCACCCCGTGCTTGTAGGCGGTGATGTCGACGTTGACGATGTCCCCGTCCTGCAGCACCGTCGAGTCCGGCACCCCGTGGCAGATCACCTCGTTGACCGAGGTGCACAGGGACTTGAGGAACGGCACCTGGCGCGGGTGCGGCTGGTACCGCAGCGTCGAGGGGTACGCGTCGTGGTCGCAGAGGAACTCGTGGCCGATGCGGTCCAGCTCGTCCGTGGTGATGCCGGGCGCGACGTGCTTGCCGACCTCCTCCAGCGCCTGGGCGGCGATGCGCGAGGCGATCCGGATGCGCTCGATCGTCTCCGCGTCCTTGACCTCCGAGCCGGTGAACCGCAGCTCGCGGTCCTTCCCGACGTACTCGGGCCGCTCGATGTGCGGCGGGACCTCTCGGAGGGGGCTGACCGTCCCGGGCACGAGCGTGCCCGTCGGCGCGTGCGCGATCGACATGGCTGGCAGTCTACGAAAGGCGGCGCCCGCCGCCCGGTCGAGCCGGCGAGGAGGAGGGACTGCCATGGCCCCGCACGACGACGACGCGGTGAAGCGCTTCTGGTTCAACCCGGGCACCGGGGAGGTGGAGGAGGGCGCGGAGAGCCCGTGGACGGAGCGGATGGGCCCGTACGCCACCCGCGAGGAGGCGCATGCGGCGCTGCAGGAGGCCCGGCGGCGCACCGAGACCTGGGACGAGGCGGACCGCCGCTGGAAGGAGTGGGAGGACTGATCTCACCCGGCGAACCTCACTCCGCGAAGCTGTGCGCCTCCGAGGGGAACGTCCGGCCGCGCACGTCCTCGTTGTAGGCCCGCGCCGCCGCGCCGAGCGCCGCGCCGATCTCGGCGTACCGCTTGGCGAAGCGCGGGGACCAGTCCGACAGCCCGGCCATGTCGGTCCAGACGAGCACCTGGCCGTCGCACTCGGGCCCGGCGCCGATGCCGATGGTCGGGATCGCGAGCACCTCGGTGACGCGCGCCGCCACGGGCGCGGGCACCATCTCCAGGACGACGGCGAACGCGCCCGCCTCCTGCAGGGCCAGCGCGTCCTCCGAGAGCCGCTGCGCGGCGTCGTCGCCCCGGCCCTGGACGCGCTTGCCGCCCAGGACGTTCTCCGACTGCGGCGTGAAGCCGACGTGCCCCATGACCGGGATGCCGGTCGAGGTGAGCAGGTGGACGTGGTCGGCCACCCGGCGGCCGCCCTCGAACTTCACCGCGTGCGCGCCGCCCTCCTTCATGAGCCGCACCGCGGTCGTGTGGGCCTGCTGCGGGGAGGCCTCGTAGGAGCCGAACGGCAGGTCGGCGACGACGAGCGCCCGCCGCACCGCGCCGGCCACGGCGCGGGTGTGGTGGACCATGTCCTCCACCGTGACCGGGATGGTCGTGGCGTGGCCGAGCATGTTGTCGCCCACGGAGTCCCCGACGAGCAGCACGTCGGTCCCGGCGTCGTCGAGGATGCGCGCCGTCGGCGCGTCGTAGGCGGTGAGCATCGTGATGCGCTCGCCGCGCTCCTTCGCCTGGCGCAGGTGGTGGACCCGCACCCGCCGCGGGGGCGTGGCGGACGACTCGCTCATCGGTGAGTTCCCTTCGGCTCGCGCCAGGCGCTGGTCACCGGAAGCCTACGGTCCCGGCCGAACGCCAGGGCCGTCACCTTGGGACCCGGCGGGTACTGCCGCCGCTTCCACTCCGCGCGGTCGACGAGGGCGAGCACCTTGTCGACCACGGCCTCGTCGAAGCCGCGCGCGAGCAGCTCCTCGCGGCCCTCGGCGTGCTCGACGTAGGCGTCGAGCACCTCGTCGAGCAGGTCGTACGGCGGCAGGGAGTCGGTGTCCACCTGGCCGGGGGAGAGCTCCGCCGACGGCGGCTTGGTGATCGAGCTCTCCGGGATGGGCGGGATCTGGCCGGCGTCCAGCGCCGCGTTGTTGCGCCACCGCGCGAGCTGCCAGACGCGGGACTTGTCGACGTCCTTGATCGGGGCGAAGCCGCCGACGGCGTCGCCGTAGATGGTCGAGTAGCCCACGGCCAGCTCGGACTTGTTGCCCGTCGCCAGCACGAGGTGCCCCTCGACGTTGGACAGGCCCATGAGGATGACGCCGCGGACGCGGGCCTGGAGGTTCTCCCCGGCCACGCCGGGCAGGTCCATCTCGCCCTCGAACGCGTCGACCATGGGCGCGATCGGCTGGAGGCGGAAGTCCGCGCCGATGCGCCGCGCGAGGTCCTGCGCGTCGTCGAGGGAGTGCTGGGAGGAGTGCCGCGAGGGCATCCCGACGCCGACGACGTTCTCCCCGCCGATCGCGTCCGCCGCGATCGCGGCGACGAGCGCCGAGTCGATGCCGCCGGAGAAGCCGAGCACGACGGAGGAGAACCCGTTCTTGCGGACGTAGCCGCGCAGACCGGTGACCAGCGCGCTGTAGACCTCCTCGTCGGGGTCCAGGGGCGGGGCGAGGAGGCCGGGCCGCGGGTCGCCGTCGTCGGGCAGCTCGCACAGCAGCAGGTGCTCGACGAACTGCGGCGACCCGGCGACCGGCGTCCCGTCGGAGGCGACCACGAAGGAACCGCCGTCGAAGACGAGGTCGTCCTGCGCGCCGACCATGTTGACGTAGGCGACGGGCGCGGCGACCTCCGGGGCCCGGCGCCGCGCGAGCTCGCCGCGCAGGTGCCCCTTGCCCTCCTCGTAGGGCGAGCCGTTGAGCACGGCGAGCAGGTCCACGCCCTCGGCGGCGAGCTGGGCGACGGGGCCCCCGTCCTGCCAGATGTCCTCGCAGATCACCACGCCCACGCGTCGCCCGTCGACGTCCACGACGCACGGCTGCGTGCCCGAGGCGAAGATCCGGTGCTCGTCGAAGACGCCGTAGTTGGGCAGGTGGTGCTTGTCGTACCGGGCGAGCACCTCGCCGCCGCGGACGACGACGGCCTGGTTGGTCGCCCGGCCGGCCTCGGTGCGGCCGAGCGTGCCGAGCACGACGGTGACGTCGCCGAGGCCCTCCTCGACGAGGCGGCGCAGGACGTCCTGCAGGGCGCGGTCGGCGGCGCGCGCGAAGGAGTCGCGCAGCGCGAGGTCCTCGAGCGGGTAGCCGGTCAGCGTCATCTCGGGGAAGAGGACGAGGCGCGCACCGGCGTCGGCGGCGTCCCGGGTCCACTCCACGACGCGGTCGGCGTTGCCGGCCACGTCCCCCACGCGGGTGTCGATCTGGGCCAGGGCGATGGTCAGCGGCGCCATGGCTGCCACCCTAACGACGCGGTGACGACGCCGCGTGCCCACGCCGTCGTCCGCGCCGTGTCCGCGCGGTGTCCGCGCGGTGTCCGCGTGGGGGGCACGTTCACCTGATCGTCATGCGGGTGCGGCAGGATGTCGGCATGGACAAGCAGCAGGAGTTCGTCCTCCGCACCGTCGAGGAGCGGGACATCCGGTTCATCCGGCTCTGGTTCACCGACGTGCTGGGGTCGCTGAAGTCCCTCGCCGTCGCGCCGGCCGAGCTGGAGTCCGCGTTCGCCGAGGGCATCGGCTTCGACGGCAGCTCCATCGAGGGGCTCACGCGCGTCTACGAGGCCGACATGCTCGCCAAGCCGGACCCGTCGACCTTCCAGGTCCTGCCCTGGCGTGGCGAGCGCCACGGCACCGCGCGCATGTTCTGCGACATCCACACGCCCGACGGCGAGCCGTCCCTGGCGGACTCCCGCTACGTCCTCAAGCGGGCGCTGGCGAAGGCCAGCGACCAGGGCTTCACCTTCTACACGCACCCCGAGGTCGAGTTCTACCTCTTCGAGAACCCGGCGGACCCGGACAAGCCCCTGGTCCCGGTCGACCAGGGCGGCTACTTCGACCACGTGCCGCGGGGCACCGCGCACGACTTCCGCCGCGCGGCGATCACGATCCTGGAGTCCATGGGGATCTCGGTGGAGTTCTCCCACCACGAGGCCGGGCCGGGGCAGAACGAGATCGACCTGCGCTACGCGGACGCCCTGACGACCGCGGACAACATCATGACGTTCCGCACGGTCATCAAGGAGGTCGCGCTGGAGCAGAACCTCTACGCGACCTTCATGCCCAAGCCCCTGGCGGACCACCCCGGGTCCGGGATGCACACGCACGTGTCGCTCTTCGAGGGCGACCGCAACGCCTTCCACGAGCCCGGCGCGCCGCTGGGCCTGTCGACGGTCGGTCGCCGGTTCATCGCCGGTCTGCTGCACCACGCCGCGGAGATCACGGCGGTGACCAACCAGTACGTGAACTCCTACAAGCGGGTCTGGGGCGGGGCCGAGGCGCCGAGCTACATCTGCTGGGGGCACAACAACCGGTCCGCCCTCGTCCGCGTCCCGATGTACAAGCCGGGCAAGGGCAACTCGACGCGCGTGGAGTACCGCGGCGTCGACTCCGCGACCAACCCGTACCTCGCCTACGCGCTCCTGCTGGCCGCGGGCCTCAAGGGCATCGAGGAGGGCTACGAGCTGCCCGAGGGCGCCGAGGACGACGTCTGGGAGCTTACGGACTCCGAGCGCCGCGCCCTGGGCATCCAGCCGCTGCCGGAGTCCCTCAGCCGTGCCGTGGCGGTGATGGAGAAGTCCGAGCTCGTGGCCGAGACCCTCGGCGAGCACGTCTTCGACTTCGTGCTGCGCAACAAGCGGGAGGACTGGGCGGCCTACCGCGCCCAGGTCACCCCGTACGAGCTCCGGCGGTACCTCCCGGTGCTGTGACCCGGGTCAGCACGTTCGCGCGCCTTGTCCGCGTCGGCTTCGCTGAGCCGGGCCGGGCGGCGACGCTCCTGGCCGAGCCGGACCTGCTCACGCTGCTCGGGGCGAGCAACCCGGCCGCCGCGCCGGTCGACGCGCTCCTGGAGGGGCTCGCGCGGGTGGCGTCCCCGGACGAGGCGCTGCTCGCGCTGACCCGGCTCGCGACCGCGGCCCGCGGCACGGAGCGCGAGGGCCTCGTGCGGGAGGGGCTCACCGGTCGCGGGCCTGTCCGGGACCGGCTCCTCGCCGTCGTGGGTGGTTCGACAGCGCTCGGGGACCACCTCGCGCGCCACCCCGAGGACGTCGCTGCGCTCGCCGACGACGACCCGCTCGGCACCCCGGAGGACGCCGTCCGGGCCGAGCTGCTGGACGCCGTCGGCGCCCGGGACGACGACGGCGCACCGGTCGCCACGCTGACCGGCTCCGCGGGCGTCGACGCGATGCGCCGGGCCTACCGGCGCCGGCTCATGATGATCGCCGGCGCGGACCTCGTCGGCACCGAGCCGCTCTCGCTGCTGCCCGGGGTCGCCGCGGCGCTGGCGGACCTGGCGGCGGCCGCGCTCGAGGCCGCCCTCGCCCTGGCCCGTGCCGAGCACGCCGACCACGGCGCCGCGCGCCTGGCCGTCATCGGCATGGGGAAGACGGGTGGGCGGGAGCTCAACTACGTCTCCGACGTCGACGTCATCTACGTCGTCG
>NZ_CAMPHH010000149.1 GCF_946885855.1 uncultured Actinotalea sp.
CCCTGCACCCGCCGCCCCTCAGTCCACGGGGGTGCTCAGGGTCCGGAGGGGCGGCGGGTGCAGGGGTCCCACCGCCCCTCCGGCCGGCTCGGGGCCGGTCCCCGTCAGGACGCGACCGGCCCGGCGAGCCGGAGCGTGTCGCCGTCGCGCACCACCGGAAGGGGATCGGTGATCTCGCCGACGAACACACCCTCTTCGACGTCCCGGAAGCCGATGAGGTTCCAGGCGCCCGCCCGGTCCTGCACGAGGCGCGCCGCGTACAGGCTCGGGTGGTCGAACGTCCGGGCCCGGGACAGGTCCCAGGGCCCCAGCAGGGACGCGCCCGGCGCGACCCACATGCCCCCCGGCGAGTCGCGCCGCTCGGGCGCGAGCTGCGGCGGCCAGCAGCAGAACAGCAGGAACGGCTGCCCGTCGACGACGACGGTCTGGGGCACCTCCATCTGCCCGAACCCCGCGGGCGCGGACAGCGGCGGCTGCACCGTCCACGTGTCCAGGTCCGGGCTGGTCGCGTGGCCGATGACCGAGCGACCCGCCGGGTCGCCCTCGCGGGACCGGGCGGTGACGAGCATGTGCCACCCGTCGCCGTCGGGGTCCGCGAACACCCACGGGTCCCGCCACGCCTCGTCGAACCACGCCGTGCCGTCGTACTTCTCGTACCAGCGCGGGTCGGCCTCGGTGAGCGGTCCGGGGATGCGGTGCCACGTGAGGAGGTCGTCGGAGCGGGCGGCCCCCACGCGCTGGATCAGCCCCCGCTCGGCGCGGCTGACGCCGGTGTAGAACATCCGCCACGTGCCGTCGGGGGCCTGGACCACGGACCCGGTCCAGGTCGCCTGGTCGTCCCACGCCGGGGCGTCGTCGGGCACGAGGGCGTCCGGCAGCAGCTCCCAGTGCGTGAGGTCGGTGGAGCGGGCGTGCCCCACCGACGCGCGCTGGTGGCGGCGGTCCGGGTCGAGCAGCGCCCGGGAGGCCCGCAGGAAGAACAGGTGGTGGAACTCGCCGTCGTCGGCCGGCCAGCTGTCCCACACCCAGTGGTCGGGGAGTCTCAGCACGGGTCGTTCATCCCTTCACGCCGGAGGAGGCAATGGAGCTGACGAACGCGCGCTGGAACGCCAGGAACATCACGAGGACCGGCAGGGTGATGAGCGACGTGTACGCCATGACCTCACCCCAGGCCGGGTTGATCTGGAAGAAGTACTGCATGCCGACCATGACCGGCCGGAGGTCCTCCTGCTGCACCACCATGAGCGGCCACAGGTACTGGTTCCACGCGGGCAGGAAAGTGAGGATCGCGACGGTCGCGAAGGCCGGCCCGGACAGCGGCACGATGATCTTCCGGTAGATCGTGAACCAGCCGGCGCCGTCGATCCGCGCGGCCTCGTCGAAGGACTTCGGGATCGTCGAGAAGTACTGCGTGAACAGGAAGATGGAGAAGGCGTTCGCGATGAACGGGATCACCTGCACGTGGTACGAGTTCAGCCACCCGAAGTCGTACATCGGGACGCCGTTCTCCATGACGATCGTCGGCAGCTTCGAGACCCAGTAGACCATCGGGATCGCGATGGTCTCGAAGGGCACGATGAGCGTCGCGATGATGACCGTGAGCAGGACCTTGCGCCCGCCCCACTCCAGCCGCGAGAGCGCGAAGCCGGCCATCGAGTTGACGATGATCCCGAGGCCCACGATGAGCGTCGTGACGAGCACCGAGTTGAAGATGAACCGCGCGACGGGGACGCGCTCGAAGACGCCGGAGTAGTTGTCCAGGCTGATGTCCCCGACGGGCAGGAACGCCTGGGGCGAGTCGATGTCGGACAGGATCTGCGCGTCCGGCTTGAGGCTCGAGACGAACATGAACACGAGCGGGAAGAGGAAGAACAGCGCGAGCAGGACCATCGGCAGGTAGCCGAGGACCTTCCGCCGCCGACGGCGTCGCGCGGCCTCCTCGGCGCTGCGGCGGCGCTCCGCGTCACGGGCGGCCATCTGGTCAGGCGTCCCGGGCGCGCGGCCCGACGACGGCGCGGCGTGCGAGGTGTCAGCACTCATGGTCAGTCCTTCTCCCGCGTGAGCCAGCGCTGGACGAGCGCGATGACGAGGACGATGACGAAGAAGATCAGCGAGATGGCGGCGCCGTACCCGGTCTCCTGGCGGCGGTAGCCCTGCTGCACGGCGTGGTAGACGAGGGTCGTGGTCGCGTCGCGCGGGCCGCCCTGCGTCATGACGTCGATCTGCACGAAGAGGCCGAGCGCCTGGATCGTGATCGTCACGAGGATGAACACCATGGTCGAGCGCAGGCCCGGCCATGTGACGTCCTTGAACTGCTGCCAGGCGTTGGCGCCGTCCATGCGGGCGGCCTCGTAGAGCTCCTCCGGGATCGTCTGCAGCCCCGAGAGCCAGATGATCATGTGAAAGCCCACGGCCTGCCAGATCGAGAGCACGATGATCGCGGGCAGCGCCGTGCTCGTGTTGCCGAGCCAGTTGGTGCCCTGGACCGCGCCGAAGGTCAGCGTGTCGAGCATCGAGTTGACGAGCCCGTCCCGCTGGTACATGAAGTCCCAGAGGATCGAGATGACGACGATCGAGGTGACGACCGGGATGAAGTACACGACCCGGAACCACGTGACGAACCGCAGCTTCTGGTTGACCAGGATCGCCATGACCAGCGCGAGCCCGGACTGCAGCGGCACGACGACCGCCGCGAAGAGGAACGTGTTGACCAGCGACCGGACGAACGTCGGGTCGTTGGTGAACGCCCGGACGAAGTTGTCCAGCCCGACGAACCGCGGCGGGTTGGGCGAGATGAGCCGCGCGTTGGTGAACGACAGCCCGAACGCCAGGAGCACGGGGACCACGAGGAAGAGCAGGAGCAGGATCGTCGCCGGGGCGACCATCCAGTAGGCGGAGCGGTGGCCCTCGCGGGCGGAGCGGGCGCGGCGCCGTTGGCGGCCGGTCCGCGCGGCGCCGTCGTCGGGCAGCGCGTGCGGGGTGATCTGCTGGGCGGGGATCGCCATGGGAGACATCCGTTCCGGCGCGCGGCGTCCCCCGGGACGCCCGGGCACCGTGGACGTGGGTGCCCGGGCGCCCCGCTCACGGGGGCCGGCTGCCGTTCAGGACGGTCGGCTCAGAAGCCGTAGCCGTCGTTGGACTCGATGTTGGCGTCGATCTCCTGGACCGCCTGGTCGAGCGTCGACTGCACGTCGGCGCCGCTCATGATGTCCTTCGCGGCGCGCTCGAAGACGCTGGAGATCACCGCGTAGGCCGGTGTCGGCGGACGCTCGAGGGCGTAGAGCTGGGAGAGCTCGACGAACGGCTGGAGCGGGTCGCCCTCGCCGAACATCTCCGACATCTCCTCGGCGCCTGCCGTGGCCGGGATGACGACCTGCTTGTCCGCGAACGCCGCGATGTACTCGTCCTGGAACGAGAACTCCAGGTACGCCCGGGCGCCGTCGGCGTCGTTGCACTCCGACGAGATGCCCCACTGCCAGGACGCGCCACCGATCTTCGGGCCGGTGCCGAAGTCCGGCGGCGGGAGGATGAGCAGGTCGTCCCCGGCGGCCTCGAGCGAGCCCATCGCGTTCCACACGCCGGTGTAGCTCATCGCGACCTCGTCGTTGTTGAACTCCTCGTTGCCGATCGTGCCGGCGTCGGAGGTGAGGCCGCGCTCGAAGGCGCTCTGGAACCAGTCGAAGAACTCCACGGCCTCGGGGCCGTTGAGCGCGCCGTCGGCGGTGAGGAAGGTGTCGCGGTCGATGAGGTCGCCACCGGCGGACTGCAGCATCGGCGAGTAGGCGTAGGGCCACCACTCGCCCGTGTCCTCGGCGCCGATGTCCAGCGGGGTCTCGTAGCCCGCCTCCTGGAGCGTGACGAGCGCGGCGTCGAACTCCTCGACCGTCCACGGCTCGTCCGTGCTCGGGATGCGGATCCCGTTGTCGGTCAGCACGGACTCGCGGGCGAAGATCGCGAGCGCCGCGTCCCAGTAGCCGGCCGAGTAGACCTCGTCCTGGTAGCGGCCGACCGCCGTCGGCAGCAGCGAGTCGATGATCTCCTGGTCGAGGCCGAGCGGCTGGATGTACCCCGCCCAGGCCCAGTTCGGGACGATCGGGCCGTCCATGTCGAGCAGGCAGGGCAGGTCACCGGCCGCGGCGCCCGCGACGACGGCGTCGTTGTACGCGCCCTGCGGGAAGGACTCCATGACGACCTCGTAGTCGTCCTGGGAGTCGTTGAAGTCGGCGATGATCTGCTCGTAGACCTCGAGCTCGGCGGGGTTGCCGGCCGAGTGCGTCCACATCGTGATCTCGGTGGTGCCGCCGTCACCGCCGGCGTCGCCCCCGTCCGATCCGCCGTCCGACTGACCGGCCTGGCCGCATGCTGCGAGAAGGGTCGCGGACGCCGCCGTCATGGCTAGCATCCCCGTGAGGGACCTGCGAGACATCGTGTTCCTCTCCTGGCGTCGCGACGGGCAAGGTCGCGGCGCCGGCTCGGTGGCCGCCTGCTGGTGGCCACAGGGTTGTGTCATCCCCGCCGCCGGCCCGGGTCCCGGGTCGGCGGCGGGCCCACGGAGGCCCGGCGGACGAGCGGGCACGGCATGAGCACCACGCCGTCGTCGTCCGTCGGGCGTGCACGCGCACCGAGCAGCACCTCCACGGCCCAGCGCCCCATCTCGTCATGGGGCAGGCGGACCGTCGTGAGGCCGGGGTCGAGCTCGGCCGCGATGAGCTGCTGGTCGTCGTAGCCGACGACCGACAGGTCGGTGGGGATCTCCAGGCCGTGGTGCCGCGCCGCGGCGTACGCGCCCATGGCGATCCGGTCGTTGAAGCAGAACAGCGCCGTGGGCCGCCGGTCCTCGGGCAGCTCCAGCACGCGCGACGCGGCGGCCATCCCGCCCGCCGCGTCGGAGACGCCCCGGACGTGCAGCGCGGGGTCCGGCTTGATGCCCGCGCGCCGCAGCACCTCGAGGTAGCCCTCCAGGCGCAGGCCGGACGCGACCGGGGCCGGCTCCTCGTCGATGTCGACGTAGGCGATCCGCCGGTGCCCGGCGTCGACGAGCTCCTGCACCGCCGCGACGGCCCCGCCGCGGTCGTCCGGCACCACGGCGGGGAAGCCGCCGACGGCGGGCCGGGCGTCGAGGAAGACGGCGTCGCCCGGAAGGTTCTCCGGCAGGTCCTCCAGGACCCGGTGCCACATGCAGGCGTAGACGAGGCCGTCCACCTGCTGGTCCAGCAGCGCCCCCACGGCCTCGCGCTCGAGCTCCGCGTCGCCGCCGGTGTTGACGAGGAAGAGCAGGTGCCCGTGCTCGCGGGCGACCTCCTGCGCGGCCTCCACCATCCGCACGGCGTACGGCGTCGTCGCGATGCGGTCGGAGACCAGGCCGATGGTGTGGGTGCGGCGGGTCCGGAGGCTGCGGGCGAGGCGGTTGGGTGCGTAGCCCGTCTCCACGGCGGCGCGCCGCACGCGCTCGCGGGTGGCGGCGGGGATGCGGTCCTCGGCGCGGTCGTTGAGGACGAGGGACACCGTGGCGGCGGAGACGCCCGCTGCCTGTGCCACGTCCTTGATGCCGACCCGCTTGGCCACCGCTCCTCCTCCTCGAGGACGTCCGCCGGCCCTCGGGGGCCCGGCCGATCGTGCGATCCGGTCTGTTAAACCGATTTAGCAGTACGCCGAGTGTGGCCCCGGCCACGTCGGGCTGTCAAGGGATCCGGGGGGAAGCGTGCCGGGATCGCTCCGCAGGCGTGACCCGGCCGCGACGTGATCCGGGGCCGGTGGGCGGTCGCTCCCGGGTCGGTCGACGCGCGGTCGTACCGCCTGGGCGGGCCCCTGACCCGCGCTTTCACCCCGTGGATCACCCTCCCGACCGGTTCACGAGACCCCCTGTCCCAAGGATCATGGTCTTGCGCGGCGATCCCGCGTCGGCGGCAGCGGTGCCGCCACGGAGCAAGGGGGACTGATGAGCGGTGCCATGGGCAGGCGAGGCCACGACGACGGCGGTCGTCGACCTGACCGGCGGCCCCACCGACGGCCCGACCGGGTCCCTGACCGGGTCCCCGACCGACGTGCCGACCCGTGGCTGGACGCGGTCCTCGACCCGGCGACCGGGCCGCCGACGGATCGGGGGCGGGGCGGTGGTGCCCGGGCGCCACGCCTGTCCGCCGTGGTCCCGGCGATGGTCGCCGTGCTGCTCCTGCTGACGGGCGGCGGCTACGTCGGCCTGACGTGGTCGCGCGCCGAGGAGGTGTGCGCCGAGGAGGTGGCGTTCCACGCGGACCGCGCGGCGCCGTCGTCGGTGGACGTCGCCTGGTCCTGGCGGCCCCTCGGCGTCCGCTGCACGTGGGACGACGGCTCCCGCACGTCCCTGTGGTGGGGCATGCACGACCACTGACGCGGCCAGGCGCTCCTCAGAGGTCGCCGCGCCGCTGCAGCACCTGCATCGCGAGCCACCCGAGGGGGATCCGCCCCCAGAAGGTCAGCGCCCGGAAGAGGAACACGACGGACGCCGCGACACCGGGGGACACGTTGCCCACACCGGTGAGGGCGGCGGTGAGCGCGAGCTCGACAGTGCCGAGGCCGCCGGGCGAGGGCACCACCGCGCCGGCCGCGTTGGCGACGAGGTAGATGAGCGCGAGGTCGATGAGCGACAGGCTCTGGCCGAACGCCGCGAGGCTCGCCCAGAACGCGCCGAGGTAGCTGAAGGTCATGAGCAGGTTGCCGGCGACGGCGACGGCGAACCGCCGGGGCTGGCCGAGCATCTGCACCAGGCGCGGCCACGTCTGCCGCCACACGGGTCCGAGGCGGCGGGTCGTCCACGCGCGCACCTGCGGCACCAGCAGCGCGGCCGCGAGCGCCCCGACGACGATGAGCAGGGCGATGAGGACCGTCGTGGGCGGCAGCTGCTGCAGGGCGCTGCCTTCGCCGCTGACCAGCGACAGCACGAGCAGCAGCACGACCGTCGTGACGAACTGGGACAGCTGGACCAGGCCGACCGACGCGACCGCGAGCGGGTAGGGGACGCCGCGGCGTGCCAGGAACCGCAGGTTGAGCGCCGCCGGTCCGATGCCCGCCGGGGCCAGGAGCGACACGAACGCGGCGGCGGTCTGCACGAGGGTCGTGCGCCACACCGGGAGCCGCACCGGTGCGAAGGCGACGAGCGCGAGCGCCCCGCCGAGGAACGACGTCAGGCCCAGCGCGAACGCCACGCCGGCCCACCACGGTTCGGCCCGCTGGAACGCCGCGGTGATCTCCTCGATCTGGATCGTGGTGAGCACGATGACCGCCGCGGCGATCGACAGGGAGATCGTCAGGACGGTGCGCGCACCGAACCGCACGAGCCGCTCCGGCTCGACGTCGGCCTCGGGCAGCCGCGCCAGCAGCGCCACCCGGACCTGCTGGAGCAGGCCGCGGTGGCGCCGGGCCTCCTCGCGGGTCGCCGGCGGCAGGGCGATCGTCTGCAGCAGGGGGCCGATCGAGGCGAGCTCGGCGTCGGGGAGCACCCGGGCGGCGGACTCCACCGCGCGCTCGGCGCCCACCCGCACGGCGAGGAGCGCGAGGACCTGGCTGACGTCGATGCGGCGCGCGAGGTCCGAGCAGGCGACGTCGCCGGAGTCCCACCCGGTCAGCAGCGCCACGGGGTGCGCCTCGTGCCCGTGCTCGACGCGCCGCGGGCACGCCTGCCCGGCGGGGTCCACCAGCACGACGTCGGCGGTCAGCGACCGGTGCGCGATCCCCGCGTCGTGCGCGACCCGGAGCTGCTCCCACACGGCGTCCAGGACGTCGTCCGTGAGGGCCTCCGCGGGCATCTCCGACAGGGGCACCGCGTCCCGCGCGTGGTCCTGCACGAGGATCATCGAGTCGTCGGACTCGGCGATGCCGAGCAGCTGCGGCGTGCACACGCCCGCGGTGTGCGCGGCGTGCGAGACGAGGGCCGTGCGCTCCGCGGCCTGCCGTAGGGAGACGACCCCGCGTCCCTCCAGCCCGCGCAGGCGCAGGGAGCGCCAGAACCGGGTGAGCAGGCCGACCACCTGGCGGTCGCCGTCGAGGACGACGACGTCGAGCCGGCTGCCCTCGGTCGTCGTCATGGCGTAGACGCGGTTGTCGCTCGTGCGGGTCAGCGCGACGGCAGCCGCGAGGTCCCGCGCGACGGAGTCCTGCTGAGGCACGTCCGAGGCGACGTCCCGCACCCGGACGAGCCGCGCCGGCTGGAACCCCGCGCGCTGGACGCCCGCGACGAGCGCCGGGCCGTACGCGCGCTCGGACTGCACGCCGGACAGGTACCGCACACCGAGGCCCGTGAACCGTCCGAGGAGGACCGTCAGCAGCGCCCCCGGGAGCGTGACCAGCCCGGTCACG
>NZ_CAMPHH010000150.1 GCF_946885855.1 uncultured Actinotalea sp.
GGTCGGGGCCGTCGTGGTCGGGGCCGTCGGGGTCGGGCGGAGGCCGGCCGGCGGACGGGTTCAGACGCCGGCCAGGACGGCGTCCTCGAGCACCTGCAGGCCCTCCAGGAGCAGCGCCTCGCCGATGACCAGCGGGGGCAGGAGGCGGATGACGTTGCCGTAGGTGCCGCAGGTCAGCACGAGCACGCCCTCGGCGGCGCAGGCCCGGGCGACGCGCGTGGTCTCCGCGGGGTCCGGCTCCAGGGTCCCGGGTCGGGTGATCTCGACGGCGAGCATCGCGCCGCGCCCGCGCACCTCGGCGACCTGCGGGGCCCGCTCGGCGAGGGCGCGCAGCCGGGGGACGACGAGCGCCTCGATCCGGCGCGCGGCGCCGGCGAGGTCCTCCCGCTCGTAGAGGTCGATCGCGGCCAGCGCCGCGGCGCAGGCGGCCGGGTTGCCGCCGTACGTCCCGCCCAGGCCGCCGGCGTGCACGGCGGCCATGAGGTCGGCGCGCCCGGTCACGGCGGCGAGCGGCAGGCCGCCGGCGATGCCCTTCGCCGTGGTCACGAGGTCAGGGACGACGTCTTCGTGGTCGCACGCGAACATCGCCCCGGTCCGGGCGAACCCGGTCTGGATCTCGTCGGCGACGAGCAGCACGCCGTGCTCGCGGCACCAGCGCTCCAACGCCGGCAGGAAGCCGGGCGCCGGGACGACGAACCCGCCCTCGCCCTGGATCGGCTCGACGACGACGCACGCCACCTGGTCCGCGCCGACCTGCTTCTCGATGAGGGAGGTCGCCCGTCGTGCGGCCTCCTCGCCCGTGATCGGGACCGGCTCGCGCAGGGGGTAGGACGCGGGGACGCGGTACACCTCCCCGGCGAACGGGCCGAAGCCGGTCTTGTACGGCATGGCCTTGGCCGTCATGGCCATCGTGAGGTTCGTCCGCCCGTGGTACGCGTGATCGAGCACGACGACGGCGTCTCGCCCTGTCGCCCGCCGGGCGATCTTCACGGCGTTCTCGACGGCCTCGGCGCCGGAGTTCAGCAGCACGCTGCGCTTGGCGTGGTCGCCGGGGGTCAGCCTGGCCAGCGCCTCGCAGACGGCGACGTACTCCTCGTACGGGGTGACCATGAAGCAGGTGTGCGTGAATCGTCCGACCTGCTCCTGCACGGCGCGCACGACACCGGGGGCGGCGTTGCCGACGGAGGTCACCGCGATGCCGGAGCCGAGGTCGACGAAGGAGTTGCCGTCGACGTCGACGACGACGCCGCCGCCCGCGCGCTCCACGTAGACCGGCAGCGTGCTCGCGACCCCCGCCGCGACGACGGCGGCGCGGCGCTCGGCGAGGGCCCGCGACCGTGGGCCAGGGATCTCCGTGCGCAGGAGGCGGCGCTGGAGGAGGGGCGTCGCGTCGTCGTCGGGGAGCGGTGGCGCCGTGGCGGCGTCGTCGTCCGGACGGTGCGTCGTTGCGGATCCGTGCGTCATGGCGCGATGCTAGTGCGGTCCTGCGCCGTTGGGCAGGGGCGTGGCGCACGAATTCCGTGGTGCCCGAGCTCCGCCATGACGGCGCGACCGGTCCCGGTGTGTTCGCGCTGCGCGGACACGGCGGGGGGCGTGACGGGCTGCGCCCCGCACGGGGGGATGATGGGACGGGCCCGGGGGCGCCGTCGTCCGACGTCGTCCAGGCAGGGGCCGGACGGGAGCGGCATGGAGTACGTCCTGGGCGTCGTCGTCATGGTCGTCGGCCTGCTCGTCTCGATCGCGCTGCACGAGGTGGGGCACCTCGTGCCCGCCAAGCGGTTCGGCGTCCGCGTCAGCCAGTACATGGTGGGCTTCGGCCCGACGCTCTGGTCGCGCACCCGGGGCGAGACCGAGTACGGCCTCAAGGCGATCCCGCTGGGCGGCTACGTCCGCCTCATCGGCATGTTCCCGCCCGAGAGCGCCCTCGCCGGCTCCGCGCGCGGCCGCGCGGCCCGGGGCGGGGCCGAGGCGGACGGGGCGGACGGAGCGGCGGACCCGTCGTCGGGAGCCGGCCCGCTCACCACGGACGTCGCCGCGCACGCGCGCCGTCCCGGGCGGATCGCGGAGATCGCCGCTGCCGCTCGTGAGGCCAGCGCGGAGGAGATCCGCCCCGGCGAGGACCACCGGGCGTTCTACCGCCTCTCGGCGCCGCGCAAGGTCGTCGTCATGCTCGGCGGCCCGGTCATGAACCTCCTGCTCGCCTTCGCCCTCGTCCTCGTCGCCCTCGTCGGCATCGGCCTGCCCGGGTCCCCGACGACGACGGTGGGCGTGGTGGGCGAGTGCGTGCCCACGGTCGGCGCGACCGCGTGCGGACCCGAGGACCCCCCGACGCCCGCCGCGGAGGCGGGCCTGCGGCCCGGCGATCGCATCGTGGCGTACGCCGGCTCGCCCGTCGCCACCTGGGACGACGTCCAGGCGGCGATCCGCGGGACCGAGGCCGCGTCGGTGCCGATGGTCGTCGAGCGGGACGGGGAGCTCGTCACGCTGACAGTGCGCCCGGTGCTCGCCGACCGTCCGGTCGTGGGCGACGACGGGGCCCTCGTCCTCGACGGGGCCGGGGAGCCGGTCACCGAGCCGACGCGCTTCGTCGGGCTGACGCCGACGGCGGCCCTGGAGCGGCAGAGCGTGGGGGAGGCGCTGTCCTTCACCGGGACCGCGGTCACCGGGACGGCAGCCGTCATCGTCACCCTTCCGGCGCAGCTCGTCGACATCGTCCGCGTCCTCGTCACCGGCGCCGAGCGGGACGCGACCGGCGTCCTCGGCCCCGTCGGCGTCGGCCGGATCGCCGGTGAGGTCACGGCGGAGAGCGCCGGGCCGGCGCAGACGGCCGTCACGCTGCTGCTCCTCCTCGCCTCGCTCAACGTGGCGCTCTTCGTCTTCAACCTCCTGCCCCTGCTCCCGCTCGACGGCGGGCACGTCGTCGGGGCCCTGTGGGAGGGCGGACGACGGCAGGCAGCCAGGCTCCGCGGCGGTCCCGTACCCCCGCCCGCGGACGTCGCCCGCATGATGCCCGTCGCCTACGGCGTCTTCCTCGTCCTCATCGCGATGGGCGTCCTCCTGCTCGTCGCCGACCTCGTCCGTCCGGTCACGCTCCTGTGAGGTGCGCACCGCGCCACCGCCCGCACCCTGTCCAGCCCGTCGACCCAGAAGGGATACTGCTCCGGTGAGCACCCCCATCAGCCTCGGCATGCCCGAGGCGCCGCCGCCCGTCCTCGCCCCCCGGCGCCCGACCCGCAAGATCAAGGTGGGCTCGCTCGAGGTCGGCGGTGACGCCCCCGTCTCCGTGCAGTCCATGACGACGACGCGGACGAGCGACATCAACGCGACGCTGCAGCAGATCGCCGAGCTCACGGCGTCGGGCTGCGACATCGTCCGCGTCGCGTGCCCCACGGAGGAGGACGCGGCCGCGCTGCCCGTCATCGCGAGGAAGTCGCAGATCCCGGTCATCGCCGACATCCACTTCCAGCCGAAGTACGTCTTCGCCGCGATCGACGCCGGCTGCGCCGCGGTGCGTGTCAACCCGGGCAACATCCGCAAGTTCGACGACCAGGTCGGCGCCATCGCCCAGGCTGCCCAGGCAGCGGGGGTGTCGATCCGCATCGGCGTCAACGCCGGCTCGCTCGACAAGCGGCTCCTGGAGAAGTACGGCAAGGCCACGCCCGAGGCCCTCGTCGAGTCCGCGGTGTGGGAGGCGTCGCTCTTCGAGGAGCACGACTTCCACGAGTTCAAGATCTCGGTCAAGCACAACGACCCCGTCGTCATGGTCCGCGCCTACGAGATGCTCTCCGAGCGCGGCGACTGGCCGCTCCACCTGGGCGTCACCGAGGCCGGCCCGGCGTTCCAGGGGACGATCAAGTCCGCCGTCGCCTTCGGCGCCCTGCTGAGCAAGGGCATCGGCGACACGATCCGGGTCTCGCTGTCCGCCCCGCCTGTGGAGGAGGTCAAGGTCGGGATCCAGATCCTGCAGTCCCTCAACCTGCGCCCGCGGAAGCTGGAGATCGTCTCCTGCCCGTCGTGCGGGCGCGCCCAGGTCGACGTCTACGACCTCGCCGAGCGCGTCACCGCGGGACTGGAGGGCATGGAGGTCCCGCTGCGCGTCGCCGTCATGGGGTGCGTCGTCAACGGTCCCGGGGAGGCGCGCGAGGCCGACCTCGGCGTGGCGTCAGGCAACGGCAAGGGACAGATCTTCGTCAAGGGCCAGGTCATCAAGACCGTGCCCGAGTCGCAGATCGTCGAGACCCTCATCGAAGAGGCCATGCGCCTCGCGGAGGAGATGGAGCCGGTCGACGGGGCGGCGCCGTCCGTCTCCGTGTCCTGACCCCGGGCCCACCCGCCGCGACCGGGGTGACGCGCCGCGGCGCCGACCGTCGCGGCCCCTGCTGCGGCACAATCGGCGCATGACTCGGTGGGGCGGCGGCCTCGGCGGCACGCGCTCGGACCTCGGCGCGGCGACGGACGTCGACCTGCACGAGGCCCTCGCCGTCTGCGACCGCGACCCGGTCGCGTCGGTCCTCGCGGCTGCGCGCCTGGAGGCGGCGCTCGCGGAGGGGGGACGCCGCGCCGGCACGTCGCTGTGGGGGGTCCGCCGGGGCGGTCGGCTCGAGGCGGTGTGCTGGGCGGGCGCCAACCTCGTGCCGGTGTGCGACCCGGCGGACGAGGAGGCGCTCGACGCGTTCGCGCGGACCGCCGTGCGACAGGGGCGCCGGTGCTCCTCGATCGTCGGGGAGTCCGGTGCGGTGCTCGGGCTGTGGCGCCGCCTCGAGTCCAGCTGGGGCCGTGCCCGCGAGGTCCGTGCCGACCAGCCGTCCCTGGTCATCGACCACGACCCGCTCGTCGACGGCGACCCGCTCGTCCGGCTCGCCCGCTCCGACGAGATCGGCTCGGTCCTGCCGGCGTGCGTCCACATGTTCCTCGAGGAGGTCGGCTACTCCCCGGTCGAGGGCGGCGGGACGGCCTACCAGTCGCGCGTCCGCGCGCTCATCGCGGCGCAACGGTCCTACGTCCGGATGGAGCGCGGCGCCCAGGGGCCCCTCGTCGTCTTCAAGGCCGAGCTCGGCGCGGTGACGCGCCGGGTCGCGCAGGTGCAGGGCGTGTGGGTCAACCCGGCGCGGCGGGGGGAGGGGCTGTCCGCCCCCGGCATGGCCGCCGTCGTGCAGCTGGCCCGGGCGAGCGTGGCCCCCGTCGTCTCGCTCTACGTCAACCACTACAACCACCGCGCGCTCGCGAGCTACGAGCGTGTCGGCTTCCGCCGGGTGGGCACGTACGCCACCGTGCTGTTCTGAACGGCGCCGCTCCGAACGGCGCCGTGCGGTCCTGAGGGCGCGACGCTGTTCCTGGAGCTCCTGGCGGGGTCATGGGCGGCACGGGGCCCGTCGCCTCGCCCCGCTCAGCGCAGCAGCCGGGAGAGCCGCCGGTCGGCCAGGGGTCGGCCCCCGGTCTGGCAGGTCGCGCAGTACTGCAGCGACCGGTCGGCGAACGACACCTCGCGCACCGTGTCCCCGCAGACGGGGCAGGCCTCCCCGGTCCGGCCGTGGACCTGCATGCCGCGCCGCTTGGCGTCCTTGAGCTCGGCGGCCGGCCGGCCGCTCGCCGCGGCGAGGGCCTCGGCGAGGACCTCCCGGACGACGGCGTGCAGGCGGGTCACCGCCTCGGGGTCCAGCGACGTGGTCAGGGCGAAGGGGCTCATCCGGGCCGCGTGCAGGATCTCGTCGGAGTACGCGTTGCCGATGCCGGCGATGGCCCGCTGGTCCCGCAGGAGCCCCTTGACCTGCTGGTTGCGCCCGGCGAGGAGGGCGGCGAACCGGTCGACGGTGAACGCGTCGGAGAGCGGGTCCACGCCCAGGTCGGCGACCAGCGGCACGGCGGAGGGCTCGTCCACCACGTGCACGGCGAGCCGCTTGCGCGTCCCGGCCTCCGTGAGGTCGAACCCGCTGCCGTCGTCCAGCCGCAGCCGCAGCGCGATCGGCCCGCGACCGGGACGCGGCGTCGTCGTCGGCACCGCGTCGTACCAGCGCACCCAGCCGGCGCGCGACAGGTGCGCGAGGAGGTGCGGCCCGTCCGTCGCGAGGTCGAGCCACTTGCCGTGCCGGCGCACGCCGAGCACCGGGCGCCCGACGAGGTCCGCCGGCGCGGGCGCGAACGTCTTCAGCGCGCTGACGGCCACCACGGTGACGTCGGCGACGGTCCGGCCGGCGGTGCGCTCGGCGAGGAAGCGGGCGAGCGCCTCGACCTCGGGGAGCTCGGGCACCGTGCCATCGTGCCCCGGGCGGAGCCCTCCGCGCCACGGGGGCGGACGCCCGGGCGGCCCCGCGCCCGCCAGTAGGCTGACCGCCATGCTGCTGCGGATGTCGACCCTGTTCGTGCGCACCCTGCGGGAGGACCCGGCCGACGCCGAGGTGCCGAGCCACCGCCTGCTCGTCCGCGCCGGGTACATCCGCCGCGCCGCGCCGGGCATCTACACGTGGCTGCCGCTGGGCCTGCGGGTCCTGGCGAAGGTCGAGGCCGTCGTCCGCGAGGAGATGGCGGCCATCGGGGCCCAGGAGGTGCACTTCCCCGCGCTGCTGCCGCGGGAGCCGTACGAGCAGACCGGGCGGTGGGTCGACTACGGCCCCAACCTCTTCCGGCTGCGGGACCGCCGCGAGAACGACTACCTCCTCGCGCCCACGCACGAGGAGATGTTCACCCTCCTGGTCAAGGACCTGTACTCCTCCTACAAGGACCTGCCCGTCGCGCTCTACCAGATCCAGACGAAGTACCGCGACGAGGCGCGGCCCCGCGCGGGGCTGCTGCGGGGCCGCGAGTTCATCATGAAGGACGCCTACTCCTTCGACGTCGACGACGCCGGCCTGGAGGCCTCCTACCAGCGCCAGCGCGAGGCGTACCAGCGGATCTTCAGCCGGCTCGGTCTGGACTTCGTCATCGTCTCCGCGGTGTCCGGGGCGATGGGCGGGTCCCGCAGCGAGGAGTTCCTCATGCCGACGCCCATCGGGGAGGACACCTTCGTGCGGTCGGCCGGCGGGTACGCCGCGAACGTCGAGGCCGTCACGACGCCCGTCCCCGACCCGCTGCCGTACGACGACGCCCCGGCGGCGCACGTCGAGGACACCCCGGACACGCCCACGATCGAGACCCTGGTCGCCGTGGCCAACGACCGCTACCCGCGCGCGGACCGGGCGTGGACCGCGGCGGACACGTTGAAGAACGTCGTGGTCGCGCTGACGCACGCGGGTGGGGAGCGCGAGGTCGTCGTCGTCGCCGTGCCCGGCGACCGCGAGGTCGACATGAAGCGGCTCGAGGCCGCGCTCGCCCCCGCCGTCGTCGAGACGGCGGGTGAGGCCGACTTCGCGCGCCGCCCCGAGCTGGTCAAGGGCTACATCGGGCCGGGGGTCCTCGGCCGCGCGAACACCGGGCGCGAAAACGCGATCCGCTACCTGCTGGACCCGCGGGTCGTGGCGGGGACGCGCTGGGTGACGGGCGCGGACCAGCCCGGGCGGCACGTGTTCGACCTCGTCGCGGGCCGGGACTTCGTCGGCGACGGCACGATCGAGGCGGCGGAGGTGCGCGCCGGGGACCCCGCCCCGGACGGGTCCGGCCCGCTCGAGCTCGCCCGCGGCATCGAGATCGGCCACATCTTCCAGCTGGGGCGCAAGTACGCGGAGGCGCTCGGCCTGTCCGTCCTGGACCAGAACGGCAAGGCGGTCACGGTCACCATGGGCTCCTACGGCGTGGGCGTCTCGCGCGCGGTCGCCGCGCTCGCGGAGACCAACCACGACGACGCGGGGCTGGCCTGGCCCGCCGCGGTCGCGCCCGTCCACGTGCACCTCGTGGCGACCGGCAAGGACCAGGCGGTGTTCGCGGCGGCCGAGGAGCTCGCGGCGGACCTCGTCGGCCAGGGCGTGGAGGTGCTCTACGACGACCGTCCGAAGGTCTCCCCGGGCGTGAAGTTCGCCGACGCGGAGCTCATCGGCGCGCCCGTCGTCGTGGTCGTCGGGCGCGGCCTGGCCGAGGGCGTGGTCGAGGTGCGTCGGCGGCGGGCGGCGGTCGGCGTCGCGACCGGCGACGGGACGGAGCGCCCGCAGGGCGAGCAGGTCCCGGTGGCCGACGTCGCCGCGCACGTGGGTCGGATGGTCGCGGACCTGCTCCAGGGCTGACGGGTCCGTCCGGGAGGGCGGGCTCAGCAGGAGGGCCGACCCGCTCGGGGGGAG
>NZ_CAMPHH010000151.1 GCF_946885855.1 uncultured Actinotalea sp.
CCGTTCCCGTTGCCGCCCTCCTGCCCGGCCGGGGGCTCCTGGCCGCCGTCGGACCGGCTCGTCTCCTGGCTGCGGCCCGTCGAGAGGTGGATCGTCACGAGGCTGCCGACCGTCGACCGGCCGCCGCCGGCCGGGTCGGTGTACGCGACCGTGCCGGCGGGGTACGGCGAGTCGACCGGCGTCTCGCTGACCCGGACGGCGAAGCCCGCGGCCTCGAGCGTGTCCACGGCCCGCTGGGCGGAGCGGCCCGTGACGTTCGGCACCGTGATCTGCTCACCGAAGAGGAGGCGGCTGTTCGGCTCCGGGAAGCCCACCGCCGGCAGGCCCTCGTGGGCCCGGGTCATGTACCGGTCCCACGTCGGCGCGGAGATCGAGCTGCCGAAGACCGTGCGGTAGTACCGGCCGTTGATCTCGATCCGCTGCTGCGGCACGTTCGCGCGGGGGTTGCCCAGCCAGACCGCGGTCGACAGCTGGGGGGTGAACCCGACGAACCACGTGTGCCAGTTCTCGTTGGTCGTCCCGGTCTTGCCCGCGGACGGGCGGCCGGAGAGCTGGGCGTCCCGGCCCGAGCCGTTCGTCATGACCTGCTGGAGCGCGTAGGTGACGGTGGCGGCGATGGCCGGGTCGATCGCCTGGCGGCAGTTGGCGCCCGGCACGGGCAGCTCGTTGCCGTCGCGGTCCGTGACCCGCGTGATGGCGACCGGCTCGCAGTGCACGCCGTTGGCGGCGAAGGTCGCGAACGCCGACGCCATCGTCATCGGCGAGGTCTCCACGGAACCCAGGGCGATCGAGGGCACCGCGGGGACCGGGTTGCCCTGTGCGTTGTGGAACCCGATCGCCTCGGCGGTCTCCACCATGGCGCAGAGGTCGAGCTGGGTGACCATCGACATGTACGCGGTGTTGATCGAGTTGGCGGTGGCCTGCAGCACGCTCATCCGGCCGCGGCCCTGGCCGTCGAAGTTGTTGGGTCGCCAGCCGTCCTGGATCGAGAGGTTCGGGTCGCAGCTGGCCGTGAAGTCGCCGGAGTCGTAGGACCGGCGCTCGCCGTCGACGAGCTGGTTGAGGCTCTTGCCCTGCCGCAACCACTCCGCCAGGACGAACGGCTTGAACGTCGACCCGGGCTGGAAGCCCTTCGAGCTGCCGAACGCCGAGTCAGCGTTGTAGTTGACCGCCGTCTCGCCGGGGACCGGCTCGGCCGTCTCCCGCGGGTTGTACACGCGGTTCTGCGCCATCGCGAGGATCTTGCCGGTGCCCGGCTCGATCGTCGTGATCGCGTGGCCGAGCCCGCTCGGGTCGGTGTCCGGGACCGCCGCGCGCACCTCCTCGTCGGCGATCGCCTGGAGCCGGAGGTCGAGCGTCGTGTACACGTCCAGACCGCCCCGCATGAGCAGCTGGCGGCGCTCCTCGGGGGTCTCGCCGAACTCCGGCGACTGGGCGATCACCTTGGTGACGTAGTCGCAGAAGTAGGCGGCGCCGCCGGCGGTGACGCAGCCGTTGCCCGGGTCCGAGACGGCCAGCGTGTCGGCGAGGGGCGTCGCGACGCCCGCGTCGTACTCCTCCTGCGTGATCGCTCCCTGCTGGAGCATCGTCAGGAGGACGGTGTTGCGGCGGTTCTGGGCCCGCTCCGGGTTGCCCACCGGGTCGTTGGCGGACGGCGCCTGGGTGATGCCGGCGATCGTCGCCGCCTGGAGGTAGTTGAGGTCCTTGGCGGAGACGGAGAAGTAGTAGCGGGCCGCGGACTCCACGCCGTACACGGAGGTGCCGAACTGCGCGATGTTGAGGTAGCCCTCGAGGATCTCGTCCTTGGACATGCGCTTCTCGAGCGCGATCGCGAGCTTGGCCTCCTCGAGCTTGCGTGCGATCCCGGCCGTCCCGTCGGACACCATCGCGTCCTGCACGGCCTGGAGGTCCCCGCGCGCGTCCGCCGCGTCGATGAGCACGTTCTTGACGTACTGCTGCGTGAGCGTCGAACCGCCCTCGGTGTCCTCGGAGAAGAGGTTGGTCCGCAGCGCGCGCCCCATGCCCTCGACGTCCACGCCGGCGTGCTCGTAGAAGCGCCGGTCCTCGACGGCGATCACGGCCTGCTGCATGATCGGCGCGATCTCGCTCAACGGCACGACGATCCGGTTGCGGTGGTAGAAGGTCGCGAGCAACGTCCCGTCGGCCGACCAGATGCGGGACTGCTGCGAGAGCTCCTGCGGCTCGAGGTCCGTCGGCAGCTCCTCGAAGAGCTCGACCGAGGAGTCCGTGATCGTGCTCGTCGTCGCCACGGCAGGCATCACGAGGCCTGCGGCGAGCACGCCGCCCACGCCGGCGGTGAGCAGGAAGGCGAGGAGGAGGGCGAGCGCCTGGAAGACGTTGACCCGGCGGCCGCGGCGGACGGTTCCCGTCGAGGCGGCGTCCCCCGGGCGCGCGGACGAGGACGGAGCGGTCGGCACCATGCGTCACAGGGTACGTGAGGGCCCTGACACGGGCCTGGCAGTGCTGTGAAGCACCGGTGAGGGTCCTGCACCGGTGGCCGGGCGCCTGGTGCAAAGGTCCCTGGTGGGCGTCCGGCGCCCTTTCTACGGTGATCGGATGGGGCACACCGCACACGTCCTCGACCAGGACTGGACCGCCTACGCGTTGTGCGGACGCGAGCAGCCGGACGCGCTGTTCGTCTCGGGTGCCGCGCAGCGTCAGGCGCGGATCATGTGCGCCGAGTGCCCCGTCCGGGCGGAGTGCCTCGTCGACGCGCTCGACCACCGCGTTCCCTTCGGGGTGTGGGGCGGGATGACCGAGCGGGAGCGGAGGGCGCTGCTGCGCGCCCGGCCCGACGTCGTCTCGTGGCGCGAGGTCGTGGACGAGGAGCCCGACCTCGTCGCTCCCCTCGTCCGGCGCGGGCGTGCGGTCCGCCGGCTCACCTCGGCCACGGCGCCGGCGACGGCACCCGCCCCGGCCGACGACGTCGCCCACCGGTCCTGAGGGCCGGACCGGTCAGGGCCGCCTGCCGCTCCCGGCGGCGCGCGGCACGGCTACGCTCGGTCCATGGCCACCACGTGGGAGTACGCGACCGTCCCGTTGATCATCCACGCCACGAAGCAGATCCTCGACCAGTGGGGTGCGGACGGCTGGGAGCTCGTCCAGGTCGTGCCCGGTCCGGACGGCACGGGCCTGGTCGCCTACCTCAAGCGCCCCAGCGGCGAGCGCTGAGATGACGGGGGCCACCGACGGCACCGACGCCGCTCCGCGCGGCGAGGGCACCGCCGCGGCGCGGCTGCACGAGCTGGGGCTCGCGCTCCCGCCCGTCGCCGCGCCGGTCGCCGTCTACGTCCCGGCCGTGCGCACGGGGAACCTCGTGTGGACGTCGGGGCAGCTGCCGTTCGTCGACGGCGCGCTCGCGGTGACGGGGCTGGTCGGTGACGGCCCCGACGACGTCGCGCCCGACGTCGCGAAGGGCCTGGCCCGCACCGCGGCGCTCAACGCCCTCGCGGCGGTGGCGGACCTCGTCGGCGACCTGGACGCCGTCGTGCGCGTCGTCAAGGTCGTCGGGTTCGTCGCGAGCGCCCCGGGCTTCACCGGCCAGCCGCAGGTCGTCAACGGCGCCAGCGCGCTGCTCGGCGACGTGCTCGGCGAGGCGGGCGTGCACGCGCGCAGCGCCGTCGGCGTCGCGGCCCTGCCGCTGGGCTCGCCGGTCGAGGTGGAGCTCGTCGTCGAGGTGCGCTGAGCTCGTCGGGCGCGTACCGAGCCCCGTCGAGGTGCGCTCGGCCCGACGAGGGCGCTGGGCTCAGCGGGCGCGGCGCTCGAGCCGCTCGAGGTCCAGGAGCACGAGCGCTCGGCCCTCGCGACGGACCCACCGCCGCGTGGTGAAGTCGGCGAGCGCCTTGTTGACGGTCTCCCGTGACGCGCCGACGAGCTGGGCGAGCTCCTCCTGCGTGAGGTCGTGCGCGACCTTGACGCCGTCGTCGGTCCTCTCGCCGAAGCGCCGGGCCAGGTCCAGGAGCGCCTTGGCGACCCGGCCGGGGACGTCGGAGAACACGAGGTCGGCGAGGGCCTCGTTCGTGCGCCGCAGGCGCCGGGCCAGCGCCTCGAGCAGGTGCTTGGCCACGGGCGGGTACTGCTCGAGCCAGGAGATGAGCTCGTCGTGGTTGAGCTCGTACAGGTGCGTCTCCGAGACGGCCGACGCGGTCGCGGTCCGGGGACCGGGGTCGAAGAGCGACAGCTCGCCGAACATCTCGCCCGGGCCCAGCACCGCGAGGAGGTTCTCGCGGCCGTCGTTGGACCGGCGGCCGAGCTTCACCTTGCCGGAGCCGATGACGTAGAGCCGGTCGCCGGGGTCGCCCTCGTGGAACGCCGTCTGGCCGCGGGAGAGGCGGACGAGCCGCATCGATCCCAGCAGGGCCTGCGCCGCCTCGGGCTCGATGCCCGCGAACAGGGGTGCGGAGAGCACCACGTCGTCGTCCACGCGTTCCGTCCTCGGTTCGTCGGCTGATGCAGTCGCGACCGGTCACGCCGGGCGCGCCCCCGCGCCCATCCTGCCGCACGCGGCGCAGGTCAGCGACCGCCTCCGACGCGCGTCGCGGTCGCCGTCGCGGCCGCCTGCTCGGTCAGGAGCTCCTGGGTCGTCTCCTCGATGGCCAGCTCGAGGGCGTCGCCGTAGCGGGACAGCATCCGGTCGAGCCGTCGCAGCCGGGTGAGCAGGTCGACCACGTCCGCCTCCTCGCCGACCTGGATCGCCGTCGTCAAATCCTGGGAGCGGGGCAGCAGGACGGCCGTGTCCGGCATGAGGTCCCACGTGAAGGCGCCGAGGTGCTCCGGCGGTGCGAGCCCGGCCACGGCCAGGTCGAGGCGCGCGCGGAGCAGCCGGCGCCAGTGCTGCAGCTGCGCCCGCTCCGCGCGGAGGGCCCGGCGGGTGGCGCGTGCGTCCGCCGCCGGCCCCCACGGTCCGGCGCCCTCCACCTGGGCCAGCGCCATGGTTCCTCCGTGCCTTCTCGCGGGGCACCTGGGCGGGCCCTGTTCTGACCTGGTGATCGACCCGTGACCTGCGCATCTTGAGCACGACACGCTGATCTTCACCCCTTCGGTGCACGAGTCTCACCCGGTCGCGCGCTCCCGCTGCGCTGGGACCGGTCACGGGGGAGTGGGGCCCGTGGCGGGGGCTTCGAGCGGCCGCCGAGCGCCGGCCCGGAGAGGGGCCGACGTACGCTGCGCCGGTGGTCGCTCCTCGCCCCGCCGACGCCCCGCCGTCCCCGCTCGCCCTGACGCGGCGGGCCCGGCGCGCGGACCGGCTGCTGGCCCAGCGGTACCCCGACGCGGGGTGCGAGCTGGACTTCCGGACGCCCTTCGAGCTCCTCGTGGCGACGGTCCTCTCGGCGCAGACGACCGACGTCCGCGTGAACCAGGTGACGCCGGGGCTCTTCGCACGGTTCCCCGACGCGACCGCCCTCGCGGCCGCGGACCGGGTCGACCTGGAGGAGCTCGTCCGCCCGACGGGGTTCTTCCGCGCGAAGTCGCAGTCCCTCCTGGGCCTCGCGCAGGCGCTCGTCGAGCGGCACGGCGGCGAGGTGCCGCGGCGCATGGACGACCTCGTCCGGCTGCCCGGGGTCGGTCGCAAGACCGCGAACGTCGTCCTCGGGAACGCGTTCGGTGTGCCCGGCCTGCCGGTGGACACCCACGTCGGCCGGGTGGCCCGCCGCCTCGGGCTCACCGCGGAGGAGGACCCCGTGGCGGTGGAGCACGCGCTCGGGGCGCTCCTGCCGCGCAGCGCCTGGGTCATGGCCTCGCACCGGCTGATCATCCACGGGCGGCGCACGTGCCACGCCCGGCGGCCGGCCTGCGGCGCGTGCCCGCTCGCTGCGCTCTGCCCGTCGTACGGCATCGGGGAGACGGACCCCGAGACGGCCGCCCGGCTCGTCAAGGACGGCCCCGCCTGAGAGGGGCTGCTCCCCGAGCGGACGGCTCAGCGCGCCGGCGCCCCGGCGTCCGGCAGCCCGGCCAGCCACTGCACGAGGGCCTGCGTGGTCTCCTCCGGTGCCTCCTCGGCGAGGAAGTGCCCCGCGCCGGCGATCGTCCGGAACGTGTGCGGGTTGCCGACCACGGTGCGCGCGGCGGCGAGCGGGATGCACCGGTCGGCCGTGCCGTGGAGCTGGAGCACAGGCACCTCGACGGGCCGCCGGACCGCCGCGAGGTAGCGCTGCCCGTCGACGCGCGGCGTGGACCGGACGAGCCAGCGCACGACCTCCATCGCGCTGTGAGCGGCGAACGGGACGCGGGCAGCCTCGCGGTACCGGGCGGCGACGTCGTCCGGCGGCCAGCCGGGGGCGGCCCACTCGCGCAGCAGCCGGACCACCAGGTCCCCGCGGGTGAGGCGGCGCTCCGGGAACCAGGGCAGCTGCGCGAAGGCGATGCGCCGCGCCGTCGTCCGCGTGAGGAGGTGCCGGGCGACCGCTGCGGTGTGGAGGGCGGCCGGGTGCGGGGCGGACAGCACCCCGACCGCCGCGGTCACCGCGGGCTGGAGCGCCGGCATGGACCAGGCGACGGTGCCGCCGATGCCGTGCCCGACGACGACGGCGCGCTGGGCCCCGAGGGAGCGCACGACGCCGGCGACGTCCCGGGCGAGTGTCGGGACGTCGTAGCCGTGCGGCGGCTTGTCGGAGGCGCCGCTCCCGCGCAGGTCCATGGCCACGGCCCGGTAGCCGGCCGCCGCGAGCGCGGGCAGCTGGTGACGCCAGGCCCACCAGGTCTGCGGGATGCCGTGCAGGAGGACCACGACGGGGGCGGGGCCGGACGCGCGCGCCGCGTCGGCCTCCGGGGCGGCGACGGCGACGTGGAAGCGCGCCGCGTTCGCGGAGACGAGCTGGTGCCGCCACGGGCCGTCGACGAGCACGGCGGACGAGTCGGTCACCGGCCGAACCTACCGCGGGGCCGAGGCCTCCGGCGTCCCGTTGGCGACGTGCCAGCGGCCGCGCACGGTGAGCAGGACGGCGCCGAGCACGGCCGCCGCGGTGGACGCCAGGAGGATGGCAGCACGGGCGACCTCGGTCTCCGCGCCGCCACCGAAGGCGAGCTCGCTGATGAGCAGGGACACGGTGAACCCGATCCCCGCCACGAAGCCGGCGGCCACGATGTCGAGCCACCGCAGACCGCTGCCCAGCGGCGTGCGGGTCAGCCGCGCCATGAGGAACGTGGCGAGCACGATGCCCGTCGGCTTGCCGAGCACGAGGCCCAGGGCGATCCCCTGGGCGACCGGGTCCCCGGCGGCCGTCGCGAGCGACGCCGGGTCCAGCGCCACGCCGGCCGCGAAGAACGCGAAGACGGGCACCGCGAAGCCGGCCGAGACGGGCCGCCACCGGTGCTCCCAGCGCTCCGCGACGCTCAGCTCCTCCCCGGGCGTCGTGGCCGAGCCGCTCCGGGCCAGCGCGGGGACGGTGAAGCCGAGCAGGACGCCGGCGATCGTCGCGTGGATGCCCGACTCGTGCATGAACACCCAGGCGAGCACGGCCAGCGGCACGAGCAGCCACGGCGTGAGGACGCGCCGCTGCACGAGGAAGCCGAAGAGGGCGATCGTGCCGAGCGACCCGACGAGCCACACCCCGGAGATCGAGTCGCTGTAGAAGACGGCGATGATGATGATCGCGAGCAGGTCGTCGACGACGGCGAGCGTGAGCAGGAACGCCCGCAGCGCGGCGGGCAGGCCCCGGCCGAACACGGCCAGGACGGCCACCGCGAAGGCGATGTCGGTGGCCACCGGGATCGCCCAGCCCTGCGTAGCCCCGGCCTCGGAGGTGACGTTGACCACCGTGTAGAGGATCGCCGGGACGGCCATCCCGCCGATCGCGCCCACGATGGGCAGCGCCGCGGTGGAAGGGCGGCGCAGCTCGCCGTCGACGATCTCGCGCTTGAGCTCGAGCCCGACCACGAAGAAGAAGATCGCCAGCAGACCGTCCTTGGCCCACGTCGCGAGGCTGAGGTCCAGGTGGATCCCGAGGACGTTCGCCGGGCCGGCAACCGTCTCCCGCAGCCCCTCGTAGCCGCCGGCCGCGCCCGAGTTCGCCCAGACCAGGGCGACGACGGTCGCGACGAGCAGGAGGATGCCGCCGGTCGTCTCGCTGCGGAGGGTGTCGGCGAAGTTGCGCAGCCCCCCGGGGCTCAGCGTGCGGAAGAGCCCGCCCGCGAGCGTGGGGGGCTCTTCCGCACGCTGAGCC
>NZ_CAMPHH010000152.1 GCF_946885855.1 uncultured Actinotalea sp.
GGCCCGGGGCGACGTCCCGGACGTCGCCCCGGGCCGCGCGCCCGGACGCGGTGGCGCTCCAGCGCCGCGCCGCCGAGGTGCTCTCCGGCATGGCGCCGGCGGCGCTGGAGCTCGGCGCCGCCTTCGCGGCCGCCGGCCACGAGCTCGCGCTCGTCGGCGGGCCGGTGCGGGACGCGTTCCTCGGCCGCGCGAGCACGGACCTGGACTTCGCGACCTCGGCGAGCCCGGACGAGACCGAGCGCCTCCTCGCGGCCTGGGGCGACGCGACGTGGGACATCGGCCGTGCGTTCGGCACGATCGGCGCCCGCCGGCACGCCCGCCCCGCCCGACGGGCCCGCGACGGCCGCGACGGCGCCTCGGCGAGCGAGGACGTCGTCGTCGAGGTGACGACCTACCGGACCGAGGCGTACGACCCGGCCTCCCGCAAGCCCGAGGTCGTCTTCGGCAAGGACCTCGACGGGGACCTGTCGCGCCGCGACTTCACCGTCAACGCGATGGCCGTGCGGGTCCCGGACCTCACGTTCGTCGACCCCTTCGGCGGGCTGACCGACCTCGCGCGCGGCGTGCTGCGCACCCCGGTCACCCCGACGCAGTCCTTCGACGACGACCCCCTGCGGATGCTCCGCGCCGCCCGCTTCGCCGCGCAGCTCCGCTTCACCGTGGACGACGACGTCCGGCGCGCGATCGAGGAGATGGCGCCGCGCCTCGCGATCGTGTCCCCCGAGCGGGTGCGCGACGAGCTGGTCAAGCTGCTGCTGGCGCCGGACCCGCGACCCGGGCTCGAGGTCCTCGTCGACACCGGCCTGGCGGACCACGTCCTGCCCGAGCTGCCCGCCCTGCGGCTGGAGATCGACGAGCACCACCGGCACAAGGACGTCTACGAGCACTCGCTCACCGTCCTCGCGCAGGCGATCGCGCTGGAGACCGGGACGCACGACGCCCCGACCGGACCGGTGCCGGGACCGGACCTCGTGCTGCGGCTGGCCGCGCTGCTGCACGACATCGGCAAGCCCGCGACGCGCCGCTTCGAGTCCGGCGGCGGGGTGAGCTTCCACCACCACGAGGTCGTCGGCGCGAAGCTCGCGGCCAAGCGGTTGCGCGCACTCCACTTCGACAAGGACACCGTCAAGGCCGTCGCGCGGCTGACCGAGCTGCACCTGCGCTTCCACGGCTACGGCGAGGCCCAGTGGACCGACTCGGCCGTGCGCCGCTACGTCACCGACGCCGGCCCGCTGCTCGAGCGCCTGCACCGGCTCACCCGCTCGGACTGCACCACGCGCAACCGCCGCAAGGCCGCGCGTCTGTCCGCCGCGTACGACGACCTCGAGCGTCGCATCGCCGAGCTGCGCGAGGCCGAGGAGCTCGCCTCGATCCGGCCCGACCTCGACGGGCAGGAGATCATGGACGTGCTCGGGCTGCGCCCCGGTCCGGAGGTCGGGCAGGCGTACCGGTTCCTCCTGGAGCTGCGGATGGAGCAGGGCCCGCTCGGCAAGGACGTGGCCGAGCGTGCGCTGCGCGAGTGGTGGGCGGAGCAGGGCGCCTCCTCCTGACCCGAGATCCCTCCTGAGCCGACCGACGACGACGGCGCCGTCCCTCGCCCGGGTGCGCCGGACGTCGTCGTCGGCGAGGGTGGGCGGGTGAGGCTCTGGTCGGTGCACCCGCGGTACCTGGACCGGCAGGGGCTGACGGCGTCCTGGCGCGAGGGTCTCCTCGCGCAGAAGGTGCTCACGGGCACCACGCGCGGCTACCGCAACCACCCGCAGCTCGAGCGCTTCCGGGTGGCGCCCCCCGCGACCGAGCCGCCGTGGCCGCCGGGCGCACCGATCACGACGTACCTGCACGCCGTCGTCGACGAGGCCGCGGCGCGCGGCTACGCGTACGACCGCGCCAAGCTGCTCGCGCCGCCCGACGGGACGCTCCGGCTCGAGGTCACGACGGGTCAGCTCCGGCACGAGTGGTGGCACCTGCGCGAGAAGCTGCGGGTCCGCTCGCCGGAGGTGCTGCGACGGTGGCGGGACGTGGAGCTGCCGGACCCGCACCCGCTCCTCGTCGTCGTGGCCGGGCCGGTGGCCGCGTGGGAGGTGCGGCAGGACGCGGTCGTCGGCGGGTGAGGCGGGGCCGGGCGTACTGCCGACGATCCGGCGTCGTCCTCAACCCGCCCGGTCGAGCCCCTCCTCGACGCGTCGCACCACGAGGACGCAGACGTCGTCCTCCTGGTCGGCGTCGATCATCGACCCGACGAGCACGTCGCGGATCTTGGCGGAGCTGAGGCCCTCCGGCAGGGACGCCAGCGCCTCGGCGAGGGCGTCGATCCCGTGGCGCAACGACCGGTCGCGGCGCTCGACCAGGCCGTCCGTGTAGACGACGAGGGTCGCGCCGAGCGGCAGCTCGAGCTCCTCCTGGGGCGCCTCCTCGATGTTCGTCACACCGACGGGCGTGCTCAGCGCACCCATGAGGTAGCGGACGCGGCCGTCGGGCTGGCGCAGCAGCGGCGGCGGGTGGCCGGCGCGGCTGTAGGTGAGCCGGGACCCCTCCAGGCGCAGGTAGACACACGTCGACATGTCCGCCATGTCCAGCCCCTGGACCAGCTCGTCGAGGCGGCCCATGACGCGGCTCGCGGACTCGCCGCTCCACGCGTACGAGCGCAGGACGGAGCGGAGCTGCCCCATGGACGCGGCCGCCTTGAGGTCGTGCCCGACGACGTCGCCCACAGCCAGTCCGATCGCACCGTCCGGCAGCGGCAGGACGTCGAACCAGTCGCCGCCGACCTCCGCCCGGTGCAGCGCCGGCAGGTAGGACGCCGCGAGGTCCAGGCCCGGGACGTCGGGGACCTCCGGCAGCAGGCTGTGCTGGAGGGTGAGGGCAGCGGCGCGCTCGCGCAGGTAGAGGCGGACGTTGTCCAGGGCCAGCCCCGCGCGGCCGCCGACGTGGGAGGCGGTCTCGACCGTGTCGTCGGAGAAGGCGTCGTCGAGGAGGACGACCGCCCCGATCACCCGGTCGCGGGCGCGCAGCGGCACGATGAGCACCTGGCCCAGGTGGCCGAGCCGATCGATCCGCTCCCAGATCTGCGGCGGCGTCAGCCGGCGGGCCGAGTCCACGTCGACGTCCCAGGCGGCGGGGGCGTAGGCGGCGTCGGACCGCATGACGTCGGCGAGCGCGGTCGAGCTCTGGATCCAGTCCAGCGCTCCGTTGTCCTCCATCCACTGGGCGTCCTCGCGGCGCTCCGGGTCACGCGCGACGATGTGCACGCGCTCGTGCCGGCCGCGGTCGCTTGTGACGGTGACGTAGCCCCAGGCGGCGAGGCGCGGCACGACGGTCTCCGCGAGCGCGCGCACGGCGTCCTGGTAGTCCAGGTGCTGGGCCAGCTCCTCGCTGACGCGCGCCAGCAGCTGGAGCCGCTCGGACACCTGGCGCGCCTCGGCCAGCGCCTGGTCCCGCGTCTGCTGCAGGGCGATGCGCTCGGTGACGTCCGCCTGGATGCCGACGTGGTGGGTGACGTTGCCCTGGGCGTCGACCACCGGGCTGATGACGACCTGGTTCCAGAACGGCGTGCCGTCCTTGCGGTAGTTGAGCAGGGTGTCCGCAACCGTGCGGCCCTCGCGGAGCGCCTGGCGCATGTGGTCGACGACGGCGGGGTCCGTGTCCGGGCCCTGGAGGAACCGGCAGTTCCGCCCCAGGGCGTCCTCGGGGGTGTAACCCGTGACGCGCGTGAAGGAGGGGTTGACCCAGACCAGCGGGTCGTCCGGCAGGCGCGGGTCGGAGATGGCGAAGGAGAGCTCGCTCGCGACGGCGGCGCGGGCGTGCAGGTCGCCCGCGGAGTCCTGGAGGGCACGGACCGCCTCCTCCTGCCGCAGCGGGAGGAGGACGACGAGGGCCTGGTGCGACAGGGGCGCCGGCGCCTCGGACAGGGGGATGCCGATGAGCCAGAGCGCCTCGCGGGCGGCGGACTGGTCGGACGCCCGCTCGGCGTCGACCTGCAGGCCCCGGGCCGGCGCGCCGTGGGCGACGCTCGCCATCGGGTACGGACCGTCCTCGAGCGCCGCGCCGTCGGGGGTGCGCAGTGCCGCGGTCCGGGACCAGTCCTCCAGCGGCGCCGGCAAGGTCACCCCGGGGGCCAGATCGACCGCGAGGGCATTGGCGAAGACGACCAGACCCTGGTCGAGGTCGACGAGGAGCGTCGCGGCGGGCCTGTCGTGGACGAGGGCTGGCAGAGCGGCTCCGGCACGCGGGTCGGAGGCCCGCGGCGAGCCTTCGGGGGCGGCGACGGGGTCCTGCTGCATCCCTCAACCCTAGGTCAGGCGCTCGGATCCCTCTCGTCGTAGATCATCGACGCAGGTGGTCGAGGCTCAGGAGCGGGCGGGCGCGGCGCCGTCGTCGGCCGGGTCGGGGACGTCCGCCAGGTGCACCGCGTGGGCGGGGCCGAGGAGGTAGACCACCCCCGCCGCGACGTACGCCGCCGCGAGGCCGAGGAAGGCAGCGGTGGACCAGCCCGTGTCCGGCAGGACGACTGCTGCGAGCGCCGCGGCGCCGACGAACGCGGCGTTGTAGAGGACGTCGTAGAGGGCGAAGGCGCGCCCGCGGAAGTCGTCGTGGGTGTCCCGCTGGACGATGGTGTCGACGGCGATCTTCGCGCCCTGCGCGGCGAGGCCGAGCAGCCCGCCGCTGACCAGGACCACCGGCAGGGCGTACGACGTCGCCAGGAGCACCTGGCTCGCCGCCCCGATGCCCAGGCAGACGACGATCCAGGTGCGCGGGCTCATCCGCTCGTGCGCGAGCGGCGTGAGGACGACGGCGAGCCCGAAGCCCACCGTGGTCGAGGCGAGGACGGTCGCGAACATGGCCAGGCCGGCGTCGGCGTCGAGCGGGTCGGCGAGGAGGTTGCGGGAGATGAGGATCGCGGCGATGAACGTGACGCCGTAGATGAAGCGGTGGGTCGCCATGACGCCGAGCGCGAGCGCGGGGGTGCGGCGGCGCACCAGGTAGTGCGTGCCCCGGCCCAGGCCCCGGCCCACCTCGCGGACCTTCTCCCACAGCTCCCCCGCCGCGGCCCGGTGGGTCGGGCCGAGCTGGTCGGGCCGCAGGCGCAGGGCCAGCGCCGAGGCCGCGGCGAACAGCAGGGCCGCGCCGACGAGGACGACGGCGTCGCTCGCCGCACCCGTCGGGGCGAAGCGGCCGACGAAGCCCAGGGCCGCGCCGACGCCGGCTGCCGCCGCCCCGAGCGTGGGCGTGATGGCGTTGGCCAGGAGCAGTTGGTCGCGCGGGACGACGCGGGGCAGGCCCGCGGACAGCGCCGCGAGCAGGAACCGGTTGACCGACAGCGTGACGAGCGCGAGCACGTAGACGGCCGGACCGACGCCGACGGTCAGGAGCAGCGCCGCGAGGACCAGCGTGAGCACGACGCGGAGCGCGTTGCCGACGAGCAGGACCTGCCGACGGCGCCAGCGGTCCAGCAGCACACCGGCCCACGGGCCGACGACCGTGAACGGGAGGAGCAGGACCGCGAACGCCGCGGCGACGTCGGCGGCGGTCGCGAGCCGCTCCGGCTGGAAGAAGAAGAGGGTCGCGAGCCCGACCTGGAACATGCCGTCGCCCGCCTGGGACACGATGCGGACGGTGAACAGCCGCCGGAAGCCGCGGTGGACGGCGACCGTCCGCAGGTCCGCCAGCACGCTCACCCGGCGAGGCTACCGGCGGGGGCGTCTCCGTCCGGCCTCCCAGTCCCGGACCCGCCTCTCGCCTGCTCCGCGTGCCCCCGGTCCGGTGAGGGTTCGGTTCGCTATCCGACTCGTTCCCTCACCGGGAACGACGGGCACTGAATCGGTGAAGGTTCCGGTCGCTATCCGGCTCCATCTCTCACCCTTTGGCTCTCCCGACTCGCCTTCGGCGAGGGAGCCGCGACTCGTCAGGGTCATGGGGCCACGGCGCGCGTCGGCACGCGGGGCCGCACGAGCTCAGCCGTCCGGGCCAGCCGCGTGACCGCAGCGCGGCGGCGACCTGCTCGGCCGTCCGGCACGGGTGGACCGCGACATGGGACCAGCGGTAGCGCAGGGTGAGGTCGCCTCGTTCGACGAGGACCGCGTTGTCCCGCCACGTGTCGTCGTCGGTCCGACCGAAAGGGTGCGCCAGCCGGCCGTCGAGCTCGACGCGAACCCAGCACGCGGGGTAGAGGCAGTCGGCACGGATCCACCGCCCGTCCACCTTCTGCCGCTGCTGGAGCAGGCCGCGAGGCAGGCCGTGGGCGCCCTCGACATCCCGTCGGTAGCGGTGCTCCAGCGCCGACTCGACGCCGTCGGCCACGGACGCGAGGAGGTCGACGACGAGGTCGCGACGTCGGACTCGTCGTCGGCGCGCGACGACGCGGAGGACGTCGTCGGGCCAGGTGCCATGCCGCACCGCCTCGCAGAGCCACGCGACGGCGTCGTCGTCCGAGCGGGCCTGGGACAGGAGGTCGAGGACGGTCTCCGGGCGGACCACCGTCGGCAGCCCACCCGTCACGGGCGGCATGGTCGCCCGGTGGTGCAGCAGCACACCGGGCGTGGGACTGACGCGCCGCGTCCGGGGCACCGAGACCTCGATCGGGCCGCCGCTGTCCCTTGCCCACCCGAAGACGACGGCGGCCGACCGGTGGCTCACCGCTGCACTCGCACCGGCGTAGAGCACCGCGGCCCAGGCGCGGGTCGTCCACGAGACCGGCCCGGAGTGGGTGAGAAGGACGCCGCGATGGAGCCTTTGCCACCGCCCGCCGTCGACCTGACGTCTGATCCACGACGCGTCGGCGCCCCAGCCCAGGAGCTCCGCCGTCCGGACGACGCCGTGGCGATGCCGGGTTCTCGCGGCCACAGCAGCGGGTTCGAGGCGCACGACCGCAGAGTGGCGCGGGGCGACGACCGCGGTGGTCCCGACCGTCGCTCCCTGTGGACGAGGCAGCTCCCGCGGACGTGTGTGGGGTCACGTCCGCTTCGTGCACCCCAACGGTGAGTGTTCGAGCCGATATCCGACCTCAACCCTTACACCGGCCCGGACGGCGGGCGGCAACCGTGTTGCGGTGAGGGTTGAGGTCGGTATTCGGCTCGAAGTCTCACGATCCTGTGTTGGGCTCCGGAGACGGTGAAGGGCCCGACGCTGCGCGCCGGACCCTTCACCTACGACTCGCTCCGCGTCAGCGCTCGGTTTCCTCGCTCGCGCTGAGCCTGCACTCCCCGACGGCCGAGGCCGCCGACGCTGACGCGCCGACGGCCTCAACCTCTGCTGCGTTCCGGCTCAGCGCTCGATGTCACCGGCGATGAAGGCCTCGAGCTGTGCCCGACCCTTCGTGTCCTCCATCTGCACCGGCGGCGACTTCATGAAGTACGTCGACGCGGAGATGATCGGACCACCGACGCCACGGTCCTTGGCGATCTTCGCCGCGCGCAGGGCGTCGATGATGATGCCGGCCGAGTTGGGCGAGTCCCAGACCTCGAGCTTGTACTCGAGGTTCAGGGGCACCTCGCCGAACGCGCGGCCCTCGAGGCGCACGTACGCCCACTTGCGGTCGTCGAGCCACGCGACGTAGTCCGACGGGCCGATGTGGACGTTGCGGTCCTCCTTCTTGTTGGCCAGCGAGCCCTCGAGGTTCGAGGTCACGGCCTGCGTCTTGGAGACCTTCTTCGACTCCAGGCGCTCGCGCTCGAGCATGTTCTTGAAGTCCATGTTGCCGCCGACGTTGAGCTGGTACGTGCGGTCCAGCGCGACGCCGCGGTCCTCGAAGAGCTTCGCGAGCACGCGGTGCGTGATCGTGGCGCCGACCTGGGACTTGATGTCGTCACCGACGATCGGCACGCCGGCCGCCTCGAACTTCGCGGCCCACTCGGGGTCGGACGCGATGAACACCGGCAGGGCGTTGACGAAGGCGACGCCCGCGTCGATCGCGCACTGCGCGTAGAACTTCGCGGCGTCCTCCGAGCCCACGGGCAGGTAGCAGACGAGGACGTCGACCTGCGCCTCCTTGAGGGCCGCGACGACGTCGACCGCCTCGGCGTCCGACTCCTCGATCGTCTGGGAGTAGTACTTCCCCAGGCCGTCGAGCGTCGGGCCGCGCTGCACGGTCACGCCGAGCGGCGGGACGTCAGCGATCTTGATCGTGTTGTTCTCGCTGGCGACGATCGCCTCGGAGAGGTCGAAGCCGACCTTCTTCG